>DATFVY010000362.1:0-3220 GCA_035259925.1 Burkholderiales bacterium | reverse complement strand
GCGTGGTTTTCGGCGTCGTAGTAACTCTTGCGCTGCTCCGGCGTCAGCTCGGGCGCGACGACTTCCCCGCCCCGGTAGAACGAGGAAGCAATGATGTGCGCGCCCTCCTTGAGGCCGAGGCTGATGAACGGCTCCATCACGGTCGCCGCACGGCAGGCGCCGCTCTTGAGCGCCGCCCAGCGCATCTGCGGCAGGCCGCCGTACTCCAGCTTGACATGCTCGCGCCCGACGGCGCTCTCCAGCATTTGCAGCGTCGTGTAATGTGAGCCGGTGAATTCCTGCACCACGACGGGGACCTCGAACATGTCGCGCGGGGTCTGCAGGGTTTCCTCGAAAGTCAGGATCGCCTGCGCCGCCACGGCCGCGCGCAGGGCCGCGATGCTGCCGCCGCGCTTCCCGCGCTCCAGCCGATCGATGCTCGCCCACTCGCAGACGTTGTAGCTGTCGGCAGAGCCGCACTCGAACAGCTGCTCCTTGAGCCGCGACAGGACCGGGTTCTCCGCGCGGTCCCGCTCGCGGTCCGCATAGCTCGCCGAAAAGCTGACATCGAGCCCCGCTTTATCGAACAGACCCTCCTCGATACCCACGATGACCGGCAGGTCGAATACCGGGTTGTTGGGGGCAATCCTTACAACGGGCCTGGTCGCTGCCGTCATGGCCGTTACCTCGATCTGGTGTCCCGCCGCTGCGGCAGGCGGATGCCGGAGCCAGCATACTCCCGATCAGCCCGCATGGGCTGCACCGTCATTCGACATCCCATACCCGGGCTACTTCTTCACGCGCACCTTGTTGCGGATCGAGCCGATCTTCTCCACCTCGCACACGCACTCGTCGCCGTCCTTGAGGAACACCGGCGGCTTGCGCGAGAAGCCGACCCCGAACGGGGTGCCCGTCGGGATCAGGTCGCCGGGCAGCAGCGTCGTTCCCTGCGAGGCGTAGGCGATGATCTTGTTGACGTTGAAGATCAGGTTCCGGGTGTTGGAGTTCTGCATCTCCTTGCCGTTCAGGATCGTGCGCACCTGGAGCACGTGCGGGTCCGGAATCTCGTCCCGCGTCACGATATACGGCCCGTACGGGCAGAACGTGTCGAGCGACTTGCCGCGGTCCCATTGCTTGGCGCCGAGAAACTGCAAATCGCGCGCCGACACGTCGTTTACCACGGTGTAGCCCATCACGTACTCGAGCGCGGCCTTTTCCTCGACGTCGCGCGCCGTCTTGCCGATCACCACCCCCAGCTCCACTTCGTAGTCCACTTCCCTGGTCACGCCGCCCGGCCAGCTCAGCTGGTCGTACGGGCCGCAGATGGAGGTCGTGAACTTGCTGAACAGCACCGGTTCCGTCGGTACCGGCAGATTGGCCTCCTTGCAGTGGTCGATGTAATTGAGCCCGACGGCGATGATCTTCGACGGCCGCCGGATCGGCGGCAGCACCTTCACCTTGGCGACATCGTACGTCTTTGCCTTCTTGTCGTTCATGGCCTTGCGCACCCTGGCCAGCATGGCGTCGCCGCCGCGCGCGATCTCGAGCAGGCCGCCGTTGGGGCCCGCCGGCAGTCCCGCCGCCTCCAGGTCCACCACCAGCTGTTCGTCCCTCAACACGCCGGGACGCGCCTTACCAGCCACCGCAAACGTCAGCAGTTTCATTTTGTCTCCTTCGTTCAGCGCTTCCGCGCCTTGAGATACCAGTTGAGGATCTGCTCGCCGGTCCAGAACAGCACGCCCTTCTGCTTGCGCAGGCGGCGGAGCACGTTCTCGAGATACTTGATGCGGTGCGGCACGCCGGTGATGTAGGGATGCACCGCGAGCGCCATCACTTTCGCGCGTTCTGCGCCTTCGCGGTAGACGCGGTCGAAATAGTCCATGCAGCGCGTTTCCCACTCGCCGGCCGGATGGTGCTGCACCACCATCATCGCGATGTCGTTGAGCTCCAGCGAGTACGGCATCGTCACCAGGCTGCCGGTACGGGTGCGGATCGTGCACGGCTCGTCGTCGATCACCCAGTCGGCGATGTACTTGATCCCTGCGGCCGCGAGCAGCTCGGGCGTGTCGAGCGTCTCGGTCAATCCCGGGCCCATCCAGCCGACAGTGCGCTTTCCCGTGAATTCGTGCAACACCTTCACCGAGCGGCTGATCATCGCCGCCTGGTCGGGCTCGGTGTGGACCGGCCGCTGGTCGTAGGAATGCCCCATGAATTCCCAGCCGGCGTCGCGCGCCGCCTTGGCAACGCGCGGGTAGTCCAGGCAGACGCGCGCGTTGATGGAGAGCGAGGGCACGATCTTCAGCTCGTCGAGCACCGCCTTCTGGCGCCAGAACCCGACGCGCATGCCGTACTCGTGCCAGCCCCAGTTCGGGACGTCCGGCTGCTGCGGGATGCCGGTCGGTGGCGGCAGCGCCTGGCGCGGCATCGGGCGCGCTACGTCCCACACCTCGACGTTGACTACCGGCCACACCACCACGCGCGCTTTGTCGGGCAGGATGAGCGGCGCGCGATCGACGATGGCGGAGTAGCGCAGGCGCTTGGCCGGAATCAATCTTTTCTTTCCTGCTTATGCTCTCGGGGCAAGCATTATAGCGTTTGGGCTATCATCGAGTGATAGCTCATCCACCGCCGCGCGGGGAGGAAAAGATCATGGAAGAAGCCTGCCTCCCCGCCGTAGCCAATCCCAAGCGGCCGGACATGCCCGCTCCGCGTCAGGCCTGCGACACCCACTTCCACATTTTCGGACCGACCAGCCGCTTTCCCTACTCGACGGAGCGCGCCTATACGCCGCCGGAGGCGCCGCTGGAGGCGCTGCTCGCCATGCACGCGCGCCTCGGCTTCGAGCGCGGCGTGGCGGTCCAGGGTAACGGGCATGGCACCGACAATTCCGTCATCGTCGACGCCTGCAAGCGCGAGCCCGGACGAATGCGCGGCATCGCCATCGTCAAGCCAACGGTAACGCGACGGGAATTGAAGGATATGGCGGACGCGGGCGTGCGCGGGCTGCGCTTCCACCACCTGCCGCACGACGCGAGTCGCCATAGCGGCCAGGGCATCGAGGCGTTCCTCAAGCTCGCGCCGCACATGGCCGACCTCGGGCTGCACGTGCAGCTCCACATGGATGCACGGGAATTGCCGGTGGTCGTGCCGAGCCTGAAAGACTGGAAGCTCCCCGTCGTAATCGATCACTTCAGCTCGGCGAAGGCCGTGGCGGGAACCGCGAACCCGGCATTTCAGGAAC
>DATFVY010000361.1:0-2327 GCA_035259925.1 Burkholderiales bacterium | reverse complement strand
GCGCAGTAGGACGCGAGATTCTTGTACTTCGCGAACGCGATGCCGCGCCCGCGCGTGCCGTCGCCTTTCTGCCCGGGCTTCCAGCCTGCCTTTTCCGCGCAGGTCTCGATCACGGCGCGCGCCCGCGGGTCCTTCATGTGGCGCAGCCGGTATTCCACCGGGTCGGCGCCGGCCGCCGCGGCGAGCTCGTCGATAAAGGACTCGAGCGCGAACACGTTGGCGTACGCGCCCAGCCCGCGCAGCGCTGACGTGCGGATCGGCATGTCGGTCACGTAGTGCAGCAGCACCTTCTGGCTCGGGAACTCGTAGAGCGGCACCGCGTTGCGGTCGGCGGCGCCCGACGGCTGCGGCGAGTTGGCCGGCACGCCCATCGGCACCGGGTTGGCGATGTGCCAGCCGGCGAGGACATTGCCGCCGGAGGTGCTGGCGGGCCGGGTAGAGTGCGGATGGCTCCAGACTTCGTGCTGCCAGTCGACGACATTGCCGGACTCGTCGACGCGGGCGCGCATCTTCATCACCATGGCCGAGCCGTACGGCTCCCAGCCAAATTCGTCTTCGCGCATCCACTGCAGCTTGACCGGCCGCCCGCCGGTCGCGCGCGCGAGCAGCGCCGCGTCGAGCGCGACATCGTCCGCGCCGTTGTGGCCGTAGCAGCCGGCGCCCTCCACGTGCGTGCAGGTGATGTCGGCCGCCGGCACCTTCAGGATCTTCACCAGCTCGCCGCGCAGCGGGAACACGCCCTGGCTGTGGGTCCACACGGCGTACTTGCCGTCCTTGAACTGCGCCACCGCGCAGGAGGGTGCCATCGAGGCGTGCGCCTGGAACGGGCGCCGGTAGGTATGCTCGTGCGAGACGATCTTGCCGCCCGCGGGCGCGGCGGGGACTTTCTGGTTGACGACGATGTCCTGCGCGGGCATGCGCTGAAGATGGTCGTAGAGCGCCGGTCCCGATGGCGGCAGGTCTGCAGCCTCGGTCCATTTCGCCGAAGCACGCAGCGCCTGCGCCGCCTTGATCGCCTGCTCCTCGCGCTCGGCCGCGACCGCGAGGAAGCTGCCGTCGCGCGCGACCGCCACTACGCCGGGCATCCCCTTGATCCTGTTCTCGTCGAAAGAGACGAGCTGCGCACGATAGGAAGGCGGGCGCACGACGCGCCCGTAGACCATGCCGGGCATGCGGACGTCCTGCACGTAGCTCCTGCCGCCGGTGATCTTGGGCGGGATGTCGCGCCGCGGGATGCTCTTGCCCACCACCTTGTGCTGCGCGTGCGGCTTGGGCTTCACCTGCCCTGAGGCTTCGCGCTTGAGGTTCGCCTCGGCCGCGAGATCCCAGTAGGTGACCTTGGCGGAGCCGGTAATCGTGCCGTCGCTCACGGAGAGATTCGCCACGGGCACGCCCAGCTTCTTCGCCGCGAGCTCGAGGACGATCTGGCGCGCTTCCGCGCACGCCATGCGCACGGCGGTGCCGCTGTTCTCGACCGACAGGCTGCCCGCGGTCATGCCCTCGTTGGGTGTGCGCGCGGTGTCGGCGGACACCATCTCGATGCGCTCGTAGGAGACGTCGAGCTCGTCGGCCGCGATCTGGGCGAGCGCGGTCAATATGCCCTGGCCCAGCTCGCACTTGCCGGTGAACACCGTGACGGTGCCGTTGGCGTTGATGCGGACCCAGCCGTCGAGCATGCGGCTGGTATTGAGGCTGCCGGGCAGGCTGGGCCGCGCTGCCTGCTGCGCGAGCACGGACGGAATGCTCCAGCTGAAGCCGACGGTGATGGCGCCGGCCGTCTTGAGGAAGTTGCGGCGGGCGGTGGAAGTATTCATGTCATGCCTCCCTCGAAGCACGCTGGATCGCGCGCACGATGCGGTTGTGGGTTCCGCAGCGGCAGAGGTTGGCCGCCAGTGCTTTCCTGATCTGTGCTTCGGTCGGTTTCGGCGTCTTATCCAGCAGCGCCTTGGCGGTCATGATCATGCCGTTCGCGCAGTAGCCGCATTGCGCTGCCTGCTCCTCGATGAACGCCTTTTGCAGCGGGTGCGGCCGCTCTGCGGTGCCCAGGCCTTCCAGGGTCGTCACCGCCTTGGCTCCGACCTCGGAGACCGGCGCGACGCACGAGCGGGTGGGCCTGCCGTCCAGCAGCACGGTACAGGCGCCGCATTGGGAGAGGCCGCAGCCGAAGCGCGGGCCGGAGAGCTCGAGATCGTTGCGCAGGATGTAGAGCAGGGGCGTGTCGGGCTCCACGCTGACGTTGCGCGTGGCCCCGTTCACACGGAGCGCGTAGTTCTGGGGCATGAGACCTCCTCCGGTTGCCGGTTCCCGCGCGCCTGCCCCCTCGGAGG
>DATFVY010000360.1:0-2035 GCA_035259925.1 Burkholderiales bacterium | reverse complement strand
GGCTGCACCGATTGCCCGCTGCACGCCAAACGCAACAAGACTGTGTTCGGCGTTGGAGATGAGAACGCGGACTGGCTGTTCGTGGGCGAAGGGCCGGGGGCGGAGGAGGACGCGCAGGGAGAGCCGTTCGTCGGGCAGGCGGGCAGGCTGCTCGACAGCATGCTCGCGGCGATCAAGCTGAAGCGTGGCGCGAACGTCTACATAGCGAACATCATCAAGTGCCGGCCTCCCGGGAACCGCAACCCCGAGCCGAACGAGGCCCTGCAGTGCGAGCCCTACCTGCACCGCCAGATCGAGCTCATCCGGCCGAAGCTGATCATCGCGCTGGGCAAAGTCGCGGCGGCCAACCTGCTCGCCACGGACGCGAGCGTCGCCAGCATGCGCGGGAAAGTCCACCGCTACCGGGGCACGCCGCTGGTCGTCACGTATCATCCTGCCTACCTGCTGCGCAATCTGCCGGACAAGGCGAAAGCGTGGGTCGATCTGCTTTTCGCGGTGAGGACCATGCAGGGCTTGCAGGAGGGCGCACGCGCCCCTACCTAAGGAAGTGCGCCCTATGTGGGACGCTTCACCTGGGACGCCGCATCTGGGACGCTTTATCTGGGACGCAGTACCGTGAAAAGGACAAGCACGATGAAGCGTTTTCTTGCGTTGACGCTCGCCCTCGCGACTCTGTCGCTCGGGGGCTGCGGCTACAACCGGCTGCAAAGCACCGACGAGCAGATCAAGGCGGCGTGGGCGGAGGTGGTGAACCAGTACCAGCGCCGGGCCGACCTGATTCCGAACCTGGTCAACACGGTCAAGGGCTTCGCCGCGCAGGAGCAGCAGGTGCTGCTCGGGGTCACCAACGCGCGCGCGAAAGTGGGGTCGATCCAGGCCACGCCCGAGCTGATCAACGATGCGCAGGCTTTTACCCGCTTCCAGCAGGCGCAGGGCGAGCTGTCTTCGGCGCTGTCGCGCCTCATGGTCGTGGTCGAGCAGTATCCCAACCTGAAGTCGGACCAGAATTTCCGCGACCTGCAGGCGCAGCTCGAGGGCACCGAAAACCGCATCACGGTCGCGCGCAACCGCTACATCAAGGCGGTGCAGGAGTACAACGTCGTGGTGCGGCAATTCCCCAGCAATCTCACCGCCATGCTGTTCGGCTTCAAGGAAAAGCCGCAATTCACGGTCGAGAACGAGAAAGAGATCGGCAAAGCGCCCAAGGTGGATTTCAGCGCGCCCGCGCCGTCGAAGTAGGCCGGTCCCGGGCCTGTTTCCGGGGCCTGAATTCACCTGCGCCGCTCGTGTCCAACGAGCAAGGCGGGCTTCCCCTCTTTCCGCCTGCTACAATACGGTATTCATTGAGTTTTTCTGAAGCGGAATTGAAATGAAACCAGCCACGAACCGCTTGCGGGGCGTTGAGCGCGACATCGTGCAGGCGCCGCAGCCGGGCGACCGCGCGCCGTACTACGAGGCGCAGGGCAACGAGATCGCGGTTTTCGAGGCCGCCTACAAGAAGCGCCTGCCGGTGATGCTCAAGGGGCCCACCGGCTGCGGCAAGACGCGCTTTCTGGAATTCATGGCGTTCCAGCTCAAGCGCCCGCTCGTCACGGTATCGTGCCACGAGGACCTGACCAGCTCCGACCTGGTCGGGCGCTTCCTGCTGGAGGGCGCCGAGACGGTGTGGCAGGACGGTCCGCTCACGCGCGCCGTGAAGGCGGGAGCGATCTGCTATCTCGACGAGATCGTGGAGGCCCGCACGGATTCGACCGTCGTCATCCACTCGCTCACCGACCACCGGCGGCGGCTCACTGTCGAGAAGAAGGGCCAGGAGATCGAGGCGCACGAGGATTTCATGCTGGTGATCTCCTACAACCCCGGCTACCAGACGGTGCTGAAGGACCTCAAGCCATCGACCAAGCAGCGTTTCATCGCGATCAACTTCGATTTCCCGCCGGAGGACATCGAGCGCAAGATCGTCCTCAACGAGGCGCCGGGCGTGGGGCCCGAGCTCGTGCACCAGCTGGTCACCGCCGGCCGCAAGGCGCGCCTG
>DATFVY010000359.1:0-6244 GCA_035259925.1 Burkholderiales bacterium | reverse complement strand
AAAAGTCACGCTCCGTCCCGGGATTCTTCGGTCGTCCGCCTGCATCTACTACCGAATGCAAGCCGTATCTGTCGGCTCACGGGGAAGGTGGATGTCCCCGGTAGCCGCGCCGACCCGGGGGAATCCGGGCCGGAACAGGGTGGCAAGCCGAGGGCGGGATGCCCCGGTCGATTGCCTGCTCATTCATGAAAGCATCGAAAGGAGATCGTTGTGATGAAGAAGGTTATTTATGGAATCGTAGCAGCCAGTCTCGTGCTCGCGGCGCAAGCCGCCTCGGCAAACGACGCGCAGTACGATGACGACGGCAGGCCGGTGTTGAGCGGTACGACGTTCCCTGCAGCAGCTCGCGTCCCGGTAATCCCGGCACTGCCCGCGCCCTACAACGTGCCTGGTGGACGGCACTTCGAGTAGGTGGACGTGAAGCGCGCATGGCGGGGCGCGTCCTGCCACAGCGGCTGAATTCCGAAAGAGGGCCCCGCGGCGTTGCGGCCGCGGGGCCCTTCATTTCGGCGTGAGCGAAGAGCCGCGCATCAGCCATACCCTGCTGCGCACGTCCGGCTTGAAGCTGCTGTTCACGATCGAGACGGCGCCACGGCTGTTCACCGCGAGCTTCCGCATCAGGAGTCCCTGGCTGCTGCCGTTCACGCCACCGTCCGGATCGACGCTGCCGGGCACGATGGCGGGCGCCGAGAAGCTGCGGCCGCCGTCGCGCGAGACCGTGAGCGCAAGGCCGCGCGGAAACGCACGGGGGTCGCCGACGGGCTCCCACAGCACATAGAGCCCTCCAGCCCCGTCCGCGCTCAAGGCTGGATACCCCGCGCCCGTGGCGGACAGCTCGCGCGGCGGCTCGAACGCGCCTACGCCGCGGGAAGAGCGCGTGTAGCGTATGCGCGGCGGCCCGAAGGGCCCGCCCGAGCTCTCCGCGTACGCCAGGTGAAGCGTGCCGCGCCGATCGACCACGAGCTTGGGGGCGTCGGAGTATCCCGGGCTGGGAGCAACGATGACCGGCTCGCCGAAGCTCGAGCCGCCGTCCGCCGACGCGGCGACATGGATGTCGGCGGCGTAATCTTCGCCGACCGTCCAGGCAAGGTACACGGTACGCTTCGGTCCCGCAGCCACGGAAGGCGCTCGCGCGGGCCGCTCATCGCTGCCGGCGATGCGCAGCGGGGGCGAAAAGCGCTTGCCGCCGTCGTCCGAGCGGCTGAACCAGAGCGCGCCTTCATATTCGGTCCACGCTGCATACACCGCGCCGTCCGCGCCGGCGGCGACGTCGAGGCTGCCGTTGTGCCAGATGTTGCGGCGGATACGCCCCTTGCCGTCGCCCGCGCGCGAGTTGGACAGGTTGAGCGGCGCGGAGAAGGTCCTGCCCCCGTCCCCGGACCGCGCGAACAGGATGTCCCCGCCATGCGAGCCGCCCGAGAAGATGATTTCCTGCCAGAGAACGAATACCGCACCGGGCTCGCGCGGAGAGAGCGCGATCCGCGGCAGCCAGGAAAACGTCGCGGGGCTGCGCGAGACATTGACCGGCTCGCCGCGCTTCACGCCCGCCGCGGAAACCTGCTGAAACAGCACGTCCTTGAGCGCCTGGTCTACCCACACGACCAGGCTGTCGCCCCGCTCGTCGACCGCGACCGAGGGATCGTCGACGTAGTCGAACCTGGATTCGTTCATGCGCCAGGGCCCGCGCTCGCCGCGACCGGCCGTGATCTCCGTGGCGCCGCGCCAGGACAGCGGCTCGGCCGCCTCCGCCCAGGCGGCGAGTGCGGCGAGCACGACGATGACGGCGCGCTTCACGCAGGCATGACGTCCAGCCTGACCGCGATGCCTTCGAGCTCCTTCGAGACCGCCGGGTAGCGCGCCATCACCAGCGGGTCGTGGCCCGGAATGATGTGCCGGGGCGATTCCGCCAGGCGGCGCAGCGTGTCGTAGCCTTCGAGCGTGCGCCCGATGTCGACGACGGTCGGGAAGCAGCGCCCGGCCTCGAAGTGCTCGTAGTAGTGGGTCGCGTCGGACGCGAGCACCACCCATCCACGTTTCGTATGCACCCGCACCGATTGCATGCCCGGTGTGTGGCCGCCGATGTGATGCAGGCTGACCCCCGGCGCGAGCTCCGCCTCCCCCTTGTGAAAGACGACGCGGCCCTTGAACAGCATGCGCACCATGCCCACCACGTCCTCGACCTCGATCGAGTGGGCAAAGCGCGCGTGGCGCATGTAGCGCCCGGTGACGAAGCCCATCTCGTCGTCCTGGATATGGAACAGCGCCCTGGGAAAGTCGAGGAGCGTCCCGACGTGATCGTAGTGCATGTGCGTGATGATGACGTCGCGCACCTCCTCGGCCCTGACGCCGAGCAGGGCCAGCGCCGCCTTCGGCGCGCGCAGGTATTCGCGCTTGCGCCGCGCCGCCACTTCCGCGGTAAAGCCGCTGTCCACGACGAAAGTCCGCTCCCCGTTGCGGATCAGCCACACGAAATAGTCCATCGGCATCGGCGCGTCGTGCGGGTCGCCCCCGACGAAATGCTCAGGGCGCCGCGCGTCGCGCCGCGCGTAGCGGAGCGCGAAGACCTCGTAGTCCGGAAGTTGCATGCCTCTCCCTTCTGAATGATGATACTGCAAAGGGGGAATCCTGATGATGACGCGTGCCGGCATCCTGCTCTTCGGCATGTTTCTCGCGGTGGCGTGCCACGCCCAGTCGTACCCGGCGCGGCCGGTGCGCCTGATCAATGCATTCGCGCCGGGGGGTGCCAGCGACGTGGTCGCCCGCAGCTTCGCCGCCAAGCTTACCGATTACCTCGGGCGGCAAGTCACGGTCGAGAACCGGGTCGGCGCCGGCGGGAATGTGGCCGCCGAGTACGTCGCCCGCAGCCCCGCGGATGGCTACACCATATTGATGGGGACGCTTTTTCTCGCCACCAACCAGAGCCTGTACTCCAGGCTCTCCTGGGACACGCAGCGGGATTTCGCGCCGATCTCGATGGTGACGGCCTCCCCGCTGATCTTGTGCGTGCATCCGTCGCTGCCGGTGAAGAGCACGAAGGAGTTGATCGCGCTGGCGAAGAAGCAGCCGGGCGAGCTCAATTTCCCGTCTGCCGGCAGCGGCACCTCCATGCACCTGTCGAGCGAACTCTTCAACATGATGGGCGGCATCAAGACCCTGCACGTGCCCTACAAGGGCTCGGGCCCCGGCATCCTCGACCTGGTGAGCGGGCAGCTGCATTTCATGCTGAACCCGATGCCCGAGCCCGTGCCCTTCATCCAGGCGGGCCGGCTGCGCGCGCTCGCAACTTCAACGGCGAAAAGGATTTCCGCGCTGCCCGACCTGCCTCCGGTTGCGGACGCCATTCCCGGCTTCGAGACGATGACGTGGCAGGGCTTCGTCGCGCCTGCCGGGACGCCCAAAGAGATCGTCGACCGGCTGCACACCGAGTTCGTCAAGGCGCTCAAGGATCCGGAATTCGCGGCGCGCATGCGCGGCATGGGGCTCGAGATCTACGGCACCACGCCCGCCGAGTTCAGCCGGTTCATCCGGGACGAGAACGTCAAGTGGACAAAAGTCATCCAGGCGACCGGGGCGAGGGTTGACTAGCATCAACTGTGACGAGTGATGGGTGACGAGTGGCAAGTCAAGCGGTTCGGGTTGCCGGGGAGACGCGCATGAAAGCAAGTCCGATGCGACTACTCAAGGGCATGGCCGCCGTGGCGGCAGTCGGCTTTGCCGGCCTGGCCGCGGCGCAAGGATTTCCGGCGAAGCCGATCCGCATCGTGGTCGCCTACCCCATGGGTGGCGGCGCCGAGTACACGGCGCGCCCGATCGCGCTCAAGCTCACGGAGCGTTGGGGCCAGCCGGTCTTCGTCGAAAGCCGTTCCGGCGGCAGCGCCATGATCGGCACCGACTACGTCGCCAAAAGCCCGCCCGACGGCCATACCCTGCTCCTGAGCGCTTCGAGCGAAGTGTCGATGAACGTCGTCCTGTTCAAGAAAATGCCGTACGACCCGGTGCGGGACCTGCAGCCGCTGACTCTCGTCGGGACCACGCCGCCGCTGCTGCTCGCCCATCCTTCGCTCCCCGTGAAATCGGTGAAGGACCTGGTCGCGCTCGCGCGCGCCAGGCCGGGGGTGCTGAACTACGCGTCGATCGGCGCCGGCTCCCCGCAGCACTTTGCGGGCGAGCTGTTGAAGACGACGTTCCGCATTGAAATGGTGCACGTGCCGTACAAGGGCGCAGCGCCAGCGCTGATCGACCTCGCCGGCGGCCACGTGCCGGTCGGGCTGGTCGCGCCCACTGTGGCGCTTCCTCACGTGAGGTCCGGCAGGCTGCGCGCGCTGGCGGTGACCTCGGCGCAACGCTCGGCCTCGATGCCGGACATACCGACCGTGGCCGAGTCCGGCGCGCCCGGCTTCGACATCGTCCAGTGGTACGGAGTATGGCTACCCGCCAGAACGCCGAAGGACGTGGTGGACAAGCTTCACGGTGAGATCGTGCGCATCATTCACACCGAGGACTACAGGAAACGCCAGATGGAAGTGGCTACCGACATCGTCGGCTCCAGCATCGAGACGCTCGCCAGCTTCCAGAAGACCGAGATCGAGAAATACCGCAAGATCGCCGCGAACGCGGGAATCAATCCGGAGTGATGCTTTCGGGCGCGGCGCGAGCCATCCCTGTTCAGGCGCCCGTCGTCCCCTTGTGCTTGATAATGGCTTTCGGTATGAGCTGCATGAAGCGCGCGTTCGCTTCCAGAATAGCTTCGTTCATGCCGGCCACGGCGGCCTTCGAATAGGCGGCACCGCTGGGCGATTTCAGGAACTTCAGGTACGACCCCAGTTCCTGGTCCGACAACGAGCGGTACGTGTAGGACATGCCCAAAACCACCATTTCGGTGACCTGCTGGCGCAGCTGGGGCATGCTGGCCTTGACGTTTTCCCGCAGGGCATCGGCCGGGACCTGCTGCTCCACCGGCTGAGCGGCGTTCATTCCCAACGCGACGGCGAGAATCCCGGCCTCCGTCATCAACGAGTTGACCTCGCTTGCGCCGGTGGCGGCATCCATTTCCCGAAGGAGCCCGGCGCGGGGCTGCGAAAGCGGACGCTTCTCGAGCTCGCGGGCGTAAGCCAGTATTTTGGGAAGCGCCGCCGGCTCGGCACTTTCGTTCTCCAGCGCGGTGATGCGGCGGCCGAGCGGGCTGTCCAGCCAGGCCAGGGTGTCGTCGAGCTGGCGCTCCGTCAGGGCCGCGCCCATGCGCGTCCGCACGCGCGCGATCATCGGTTCGGGCTGGAACGCCTGCTCCGTCGCCTCGCGCAGCGCATAGCGCACATTGGTGGGAAGCTTCTGGCTGGGATCGTCGAAGCTCGCCATCATGCTGGGCAGCAACTGGCGGACACTGTGAGCAATCCCGGCGGCATCAAGCAGCCGATCGACCTTCGCCGCCGTCTTCGGGGACGACGCGGCGTGCGATGCGGTAGCAACGAAAAGGCAGACAGCGCAGCTTGCGATGCGTCGCAGGATCGATGACGGAGCCATCAGGGTCTCCCTTGTTGATTGACAGTCATTGCGGCAACTCGAGGCCGCTGTCCGTGATCGCCTGCGCTGCCGCCGGCGAAGCCAGGAATTCGATGACCGCGCGGGCGCCTGGCTTGTCCGGAGAGCTCGCGGCGACGCCGGCGGCAACCGAGGTGACCTTCTGCACTTCCGCAGGCAGCAGTGTGATGTGAGCGATGCCCTGTATGGGCAACAGCTCGCTCAGCTGCTGGAGCCCGATCTCCACTTCGCCGCGCGCGAGCACGGCGCCCACGCGCTGACCGCGGTCCACGAGGCGGCTTTTCCCGAGCACCTGGTCGGCTATCCCCAGCCGCTGGACCAGCTCCGTACGGTAGTACTTGCCGCTTTCGCTGGCGGAATAGCCGATGGATTTCGCCCGCAGCAGCGTGTCTCTCAAGGCCTCCGCCGTGCTGATATCCGGCTTCGCAGCGCCCGCCCGCACGGCCAGGGCGACGCTCGATCGGGCGAGCGCCTTCCCGCCTTCGGCCAGCACGAGGCCCTCGTCCATGAACTGGCGCAGCACATGCTGCGCGAGGATGACGATGTCCACGACCTCGCCGCGCTTGAGCCGGTTCGGGATGGAGGTCTCGCCCGAGCCGATGGAAGTCGAGGCGGTAACGACTCTCTTGCCTGTCAGGCGCTCCAGCTCGGGGACCAGCGCCAGGTGCGCCGCGGTAAATGCGCCGGAGGTCATCACCCGGAACTC
>DATFVY010000358.1:0-2834 GCA_035259925.1 Burkholderiales bacterium | reverse complement strand
TCCACGAAGCGCTTGCCCGTATCGAGCGGACAAAGGAACGCTGGTGCCTGGCGGAGGCGCTCCGGATACGGGGCGAGCTGGCGCTGCAGATCGGCTCGCAAACCGAGGCGGAAGACTACTTCCGGCAGGCCGTCAAACTCGCGCAGGCGCAAGGCGCCCTGTCCTGGGGGCTGCGCGCGGCCACCAGCCTTGCGCGGCTGTACAAGACCCAGCGAAGACCCGCGCCCGGCAGGGCGGTCCTCGAGCCGGTGCTTTCAACCATCACCGAGGGTCTCGATTCGCCCGATGTCACCTCGGCAGCCGGTCTGCTCCGCAGCCTCCAGTAGCTCGTAGAGCCGCACTGAGGGTCGTGAGAGCAGGAGGTCTCGCCCCTATCACGTCGAGCCGGTTGAACAATTGGCCCTTGGTCCAATTACCGGCGCAGGGGCTCGGACCGAACATTGCCCCTTCATGCGACAAGAGCACATTGTCTTCATCGTGGACGACGATCGCCGGATCCGCGAGTCGCTGTCCGAGCTTCTTTCGAGCTTCGACATGCACGCGGTCGCGTTTGGTTCGGCCGCCGAATACATGGCACACCCGAAGCCGGACGTCCCGGCCTGCCTGGTCCTGGACGTGGAGTTGCCGGACATCAACGGACTCGACCTCCAGGGCCGGATCGCGCAGGGCGATCACCCGCATATCGTGTTCGTCACCGGGCATGGAGACATTCCCTCTTCCGTGCGCGCGATCAAGGCAGGCGCGGTCGACTTCCTGCCCAAGCCGTTCAAGGAAGCAGACCTGATGCGAGCGATCAATGCCGCGCTAGCGCAGAACCGCGAAGCGAGGCAGAGGCGGGCCGAGCTGGCCGATCTGCGCGGTCGGCTGGCGCGCCTGACGATGCGCGAACGCGAGGTGCTGCCGCTCGTCGTAAGCGGCCTTCTCAACAAGCAGGCTGCAGCCGAGCTCGGCATCAGCGAGGTCACGCTCCAGATTCATCGCTCCAGTGTCATGAAGAAGATGGGAGCCGGATCGCTCGCAGACCTGGTGCGGATGGCGGCGGCGCTCCAGATCCCGCCGGTCGGCTCGCGCCATCCGCCAAGGTGATCAGCCGACCGGCAGGCTGAAGTAAAATCCCGCGCCCCGCGGGTTGTTCGGGGCGAACCACAGGCGCCCTTCGTGGGCCTCGATGATCGCGCGGCAGATCGAGAGGCCCATCCCCATGCCGCCGGCTTTGGTGGTGAAGAGCGGATTGAACAGCCGGTCGGCGTCATGCGGGCTGATCCCGGCGCCGGTGTCCGCGACCGAGACCGTGACGTGGTCGCCTTCGTGCGCCTGAGACGTGACCCTCAGGATTCTCGGCCCGTCCATCGCGGCCATGGCGTCAATGGCGTTCATGATCAGGTTGAGGAGCACCTGCTGCAGCTGAACGCGATTGCCTCTCACCGCCGGCGAATGTCCGTTGGGCTCGACCTGCACGAGGATGCCGTGCTTGCGCATCTCCTCGCGCCCCAGGGTAAGCGCGTCCTGGATGAGCTCGTTCACGTCCAGCAAGGTCCTGTCCCGGATGTCACTCGTGAAGTTCGCGCGAATGCTGCCCACGACTTCTCCCGCGCGGTGACCATCGGCGACGATGTGCTTGAATGCCTCCATGGCTCTGCCGAGGTTGGGAACCGGGCGGTCGAGAAAGCGCAGGCCCGCATCCGCGGTGGTGACCATCGCGGTAAGAGGCTGCCGCACCTCGTGAGCGATCGACGCGGCGACGGCGTCCCCGGTCACCAGGCGCGCCTCACGCTCGCGGCGCTGGGCAAGGACCGCGTCGAGCAACCTTGCGTAAAGCCTGGTGATCTCATGCAGCAGCACCATCAGGACGATACTGCTCGCGAGGACCAGCAAGATGCGCGCGGCGTACCAGCCGATGCTGAAGCGCTCCGGAAGAGGGTAGAAGTTCAGAGGGATCTCCATCGCAAACAAGAACGTGATGACCATCAACCAAAGGTCGAGCACGGTGCGTCGGCGGATCCAGAGAGTGGCAATGGCGGCCACGCTGACCAGGAAAGCGACTGGCGCCGCAACGTGGATCTGCAGAGAGCTGAAATGCGTCGAATCGAGAATCAGGCGCGGCAGCAGCGCGTCACCTAATATGAAAAGAGACGTCCCCGCCAGCGCAAGTAGCGCGGTCAAGCCTGCACTGAGGGCAATCTCCGCACGCGGCGTGCCTTGCCAGAACCGTTTGGGAGGTTCAGCGTCCTTGGACAAGGCATAGCCGATGACGAACAGCGCAAAACCCGCATGCCGGAAAAAGTACAGATAGGACGTAGTCTGCATGCCGCCGATCAAGACCCCGGACCCCAGCAGGCCCGGAAAGGCGAGGACCCACGGGATCACGACCAGCGCCGCAAAGAGATATCCGCTCGCGATCACGAGGATCGCCCGGGAGCGCACGATCGAGAACTGACTGTACAGAAGGAGCGCCGTGATCGAATCGCACACGATAATCGCCGTGGCATAGGCCGGGACGAAGGCGTCGATCCGGCGAGGCTGGACGCCCCTGAGCGGACCCGCGATGATCAAGGCAAAGACGAACGATATGCCGAGCACGACGGCAAGAGCCAGCCACTTTTGCGCCGGGCCTGGCGATACCGTCGACAGAATGAAATGCCGTTCCTCTGCGTCTCCGGTGCGGGTTTTCAGCATGGCCGCGGCTATTTGCGGCGCGCGCAGGGACGCTCGCAAGCGCTGGCACGATTGCGCGCTCTGCCCTCCGCAGCAGTGCGACGCTCCCCTTCCACCGCGAAAGTCTAGTGCATCGTCAGGCTGACGTCTTCCTGACTACGTCGCGCACCGCAGCGAGC
>DATFVY010000357.1:0-5348 GCA_035259925.1 Burkholderiales bacterium | reverse complement strand
ATGCCGGGCGCGCTGGGCAGCGCGAGCAGCGCGTTATCGCGCAGCATTTCGTCCATGCGCCGGGTGATCTCCTCCCGCCGCGCGCGCGCATGCGCGGCGTCCTGCGGAGCGATCGCCTGTGCCCAGGCAAAACGTCCCTTGATCGCGGGCCCGAACTGCGGCTGGACGCGGGTGATCCAATCGCGATGCGCAGCCCAGGCTTCGGTCCCCTGCGGGAAACGAAAATAGTCCATCCACTTCTCGAGCGGCTCGTCACCGACAGTGACGTCTGCCGGCTTGCCCACGATGGCGGCTACCTTGTCGAGCGCCGGCGCGAGCGCCGCGGCCGCTCCCGGATCGGCGTAGGCAAACGCATCCTGCGCGACGAGCAGCTGCCCCGGCTTGCGCGCGGGTGCGGTGTCGCGCAGCAGCACGCGTCCCACCCGCTCGAAGACCGCCGGGTCGCGCGCGAACCAGCCGCAAGTATCGAAGCTCGGCGCAAGAGGGCACACGCCTTCCAGGGAAATGCGCCCGTGCGTCGGCCGTAGTCCGAGGATGCCGCAGTAGCTCGCGGGCAGGCGCACCGAGCCGCCGGTGTCGCTGCCGATCGCGAAATCCACGAGGCCCGCCGCCACCGCCGCTGCGGAGCCGCTCGAAGAACCGCCGGGTACGCGCCCCGGCGCGCTGACGTTGACTGGCGTGCCGTAGTGCGCATTCTCGCCGGTGAGGCTCCAGGCCATCTCCTCGGTATGGGTCTTGCCGACGAGATGCGCGCCGGCGTCGAGCAGCATCTGCGCCGCGGGCGCGGTGCGCCGCGCCGCCTCGTGCGTGCGCAGCCAGTCGGGGTTGCCGAAGCCGGTCTTCCCACCCGCAACATCGAAGATGTCCTTTAGCCCGAAGGTCAGACCCGCCAGCGGGCCGGAGGCCGCGCCGCGCACCTCCGCGTGCGTATGGCGGCAGAACGCCTCCAGGTTGTCGCGGTCGAGTATCGATCCCATGACAGATCAGTTCGCGGGCACGGTCCGGTCCGCAGCCCAGGCGCGCAGCCGGTTCACCTTGTCTCCCATCACCACCGCCAGCGGGCGGGTGCGGGCGATCTCCGCGCGGATATGCTCGTTCGCTAGCGGCTGCTGGAGTGCGTGCGCCTCGTAAAGAGCGGACACGATGGCCTGCTCGATTTCCGCGCCGGAGAAGCCGTCGGTAGCCCCGGTGAGGACGGCAAGATCGAAGCGCTTGGGGTCGAGCTTGCGGCGCGCGAGATGAATCTCGAGAATCCGGCCGCGCGTCGCGGCGTCGGGGAGATCGACGAAGAAGATCTCGTCGAAGCGGCCCTTGCGTATCAGCTCGGGCGGCAAGGCCTCGATGTCGTTGGCGGTCGCGACCATGAACACCTTGCTCTTGCGCTCGGCCATCCAGGTGAGGATCGTGCCGAGCAGGCGCCGCGACTCGCCGCCGCCCTCCGCGGTGCCGGTCGCCACGCCTTTCTCGATCTCATCCATCCACAGCACGCACGGCGCCATGGCGTCGGCGAATTTCAGCGCTTCGCGGAGATTTCTCTCGGTCTCGCCCAGCCACTTGTTGTAGAGGGTGGCGAAGTCGAGCCGCAGCAGGGGCACACCCCAGGTGCCGGCCACCGCCTTCGCCGCCAGGCTCTTGCCCGCGCCCTGTACGCCGAGCAGCAGGATACCTTTGGGCGCGTCGAGTCCCATGCTCGCGGCGTCGCCCACGAACGCAGCGCGCCGGCGCGTCAGCCAGCGCTTGAGATTCTCGAGGCCGGCGACGTCGGAGAGCTTGGTAGTCTCGAGCTCGAGCTCCACCGTGAAGTTTTCGCCGAACTTCTCCTGCTTGAACTTGAGGACACGGCCGACGTCCTCCATGGTGAGCGCCCCGTCGCCGAGGCACTGGCCGATGAGTCGCCGCGCATCCTCCTCGCATGTCCCCGCGAGATACTGCGAGATGAGATCGAAGGCTTCCTGCTGACCCTTCAGCTTGCCCGATGCGCCGTCGGGAACGAGACGCCTGGCCTCATCCTTGATCAGCTCGCGGATCGCCCGGGCATCGGGCAGCGCCATCTCGAGGCGCGCGCACAGGCGCCGCAGATCGTCCGGCAGCTCGATCTTGGGACCGACCAGCACCACGGTGCGCGGCGTCTTGTCGTACTCCAGAGCGGTGCTCTTGAGGAGCCGCTGGATCACGGGATCCTTCAGGTACGGGTGCACGTCGAGCAGTGCGTAGATGCCCTTGTAGCTGGTCGCGTAGATATGCTTCAGCGCGCCGCCGATCTCGCGCGTGTCGGGCAGCGGGCCGCGCCCGAAGGTATGGTCCTGGGCGGAGCTCCTCGAGTACGACCCCGGCGCGGCGGCAAGCGGGTTGTCGCGGCGGCGCATTCCGTCCGCGGCGCTCCAGACGAAGAGCCCCTGGCCCTCGAGCCGCGCCACCTTTTCGAGCAGGTCCAGCAGGCGCGGCTCCTCCTGCGTCTCCACCACCACGATCGGGAAGCGCGAGCGGATGGCGAGCGTGAGGTCCTTGACGTCGTTCATTTACTCACCATTCACCATTCACCAATCACCGCTTCTCGCCCAGCCGGGCGAGAAGCTTCTCGTGGATGCCGCCGAAGCCGCCGTTGCTCATGATGACGACGTGGTCCCCGGGCCGCGCGTCGCCCGCAATCGCCGTGAGCAGCTTTTCGAAGTCGTCGGTGACCACCGCCTTTCTCCCGAGCGAGGCAAGCACGGCGGTCGCATCCCACTTCAAGCCCGCGCTGTAGCAATAGACGCGATCCGCGGCGCCGAGGCCGGCGGCAAGCCGGTCCTTCATGACCCCGAGCTTCATGGTGTTGGAGCGCGGCTCGATCACAGCGAGTATGCGCGCGCTGTCCACACCGGCGCGCAGTCCTTCGAGCGTGGTCTCTATCGCGGTCGGGTGGTGGGCAAAGTCATCGTATACGGTGACCCCGTTCACCACGCCCCGAACCTCCATGCGGCGCTTCACTCCCGCGAATGCGGCGAGCGCAGTGATCGCCTGCGCCGGCGGCACTCCGCAGTGCCGCGCTGCGGCAATGGCGGCAAGCGCATTCGCCCGGTTGTGGGCGCCCTGCAGCGCCCAGCGCACGCGGCCCTGGTGCTCACCCTTCCACAGCACGTCGAAGGCGTCCTCCACCGGAACGGCGCTCCAGCCGCCGGTCACGCCGAAGGACTCGACCGGCGTCCAGCAACCGCGCGTCAGCACGCGGGCTATCGCCTCATCGGCGCCGTTTGCCACGATCAGGCCGCCCGCCGGCAGCATGCGCACGAAGTGATGGAACTGGATCTCGATCGCGGCAAGATCGGGAAATATGTCGGCGTGATCGAGCTCGAGGTTGTTGAGGATCGCCGTGCGCGCAGGGTAGTGGACGAACTTGGAGCGCTTGTCGAAGAAGGCGGTGTCGTACTCGTCGGCCTCCACCACGAAGTGGCCGCCCCCGCGCGCAGTCAGTTTGGCCGATACGCCGAAGTTGCCGGGAACGCCGCCGATGAGAAAACCGGGCTCCAGTCCGGCCTGCTCCAGTATCCAGGCCACCATGGCGGAGACCGTGGTCTTGCCGTGGGTCCCCGCCGCCGCGACCACCCATTTCCCGGCCAGGACGCTTTCCCTCAACCATTGCGGGCCGGATATATAGGGTAACCCGCGGTCGAGTATCGCTTCCATGAGCGGGTTGCCTCGCGTCACCACGTTGCCGATGACGAACACGTCCGGCTTGAGCGCGAGCTGATCGGCGCCCCATCCCTCGATCAGCCCGATGCCCTGGGCCGCGAGCTGGGTGCTCATCGGCGGGTAGACGTTGGCGTCGCAGCCCGTCACGCGATGGCCGGCAGCGCGCGCCAGCAGCGCGATGCCGCCCATGAAGGTGCCGCAGATGCCGAGGATGTGCAGATGCATGCGGAAGGCGATGCTGCCGCCGCTGATTCTATCGGATCAGGGCGGCATCACCCGCAATATGTGGGGTAGTAGCCGCGGGCGGCGAAAAAAGAGCGCGGGCTTCTGGCCCGCGCTCCGCAAAAACCTTACGGCGTCACTTCGTCACTGCATCACTGCGTCACCGTCACTGAGTGACTTCGACCGACCCCTTCATGCCCGGGTGCAGGCCGCAGATGTACTCGTAGCTCCCGACGTGGGCGAAGGTGAGCGATGTGGTCTGGCCTTTGAGCAGCACCGGGCTCCGGTACTCCGTCTGGCCCTGCACCGTCACCTGGTGCGGTGAGTCGTCCACGTTGGTCCAGGTGATGGTCTGGCCCTGCTTGACCATCATCTTCTGGGGCCCGAACAGGAATTCCGCAATTGCGACGGAGCTCGGACCGGACGGCTTCATGGCCGCGCCCGTCGGCGACGTGCCCGACAGGCTCGCGAGCGACATCACGAAGTCCTGCTTCTCGTGCGGCTTGTGACAGACGAAGCAGTTCTTCGCGCTGGCATTGGCCTTTTCATTCGGCTTCTTGTCCACCGTGAACGCTGCGTACTCCCAATCACCGTTGCGCCACTCGGCCGGATATTCGGTGCCCCAGCCCTTGCGCTTCTCCATCACCGTGTAACCGAGCAGCTTGCCTTTGACGAACTTCCCATCGGCGCCCTTGAGCGGCGCGCCGGAAGCGTCGGTCTGGGCCTGATACTGAACCAGCGTGAGCACGGTACCGGAGGGAATCGGCCGGCCCTCGCGCACCGCCTTGACCGCCTCCGGCGTCGAGTAGAGCTCGCGATGCTGCTTGATGTCGTAGCGGTCAACGGTGGCGTACAGAACCCCCTTCTCGTAACCCTCCGGAAACGCAATCTTCTCCGGCCCGGCCAGCGTCGTGGCCGCGAGCAGTGCGCCGCCGGCGACGCAAGCCGCTGATATTGAACAGGTAATCGCACGTCTATCGATCATGAGCTCCTCCCGAAATAAAAAATGGATCGCGCCCGGAATGTCGCGACGACGATTATACGGAATGCCTCCCTCCCCGGATGATGCATCAACAGCGTCCCGTGCCGGCTATTCCCGTCGCCGCCCGGGTCCCCGCCGCAGTCGTGCCGAAAAAAGCGGCCGCCGCCCGAGAGGAACGTAAAGACGCCAAACTACTTGCAAGGGAACGTCCTCCGCATGGCTCCAGGCCGTTTTTGCCCTTGAATGCCGCTCGACGCGTGGGAATCAGCCGGAAGGAATACTGAATGCTTATCTATATTCACGGTTTCAACAGTTCCCCGGCCTCGACCAAGGCACAACTTATCCGGCGAAGGCTGGAGGCGATGGGACGGGGCGCGGAGTTTTTGGCGCCCGCGCTGCCTCACAGCCCGGCGCAGGCGGCGTCTCTGCTCGATGGCGTGGTGAAGCGCCATCTCGGAGCGGCGCTGATCGG
>DATFVY010000356.1:0-8403 GCA_035259925.1 Burkholderiales bacterium | reverse complement strand
CTCGACGGCTATAGCGAAGGCGGCCACAAGTCGGGCACCGACCTCGCCTCGGGGTTGATGCAATCCAACTCGGATGCCGGCGTAAAAAGCATCCAGGAAGGGGTCAGCGCCCTGCGCCCCGGCGGCATCGGATTCGAGGTCGCGTCCGATTCCGGCCGCTACGAAGCGCGCAGCGTGGTCATCGCCTCCGGCGCGCGGCTGAGGAAGCTCGGCGTGCCGGGCGAAGCCGAATTCGAGGGGCGCGGCGTTTCGAGCTGCGCCGATTGCGACGGCCCCATGTTCCAGAACGAGGACGTCGTGGTCGTGGGCGGCGGAGACTCGGCGCTGCAGGAGGCGCTCGTCCTCGCCCACTACTGCCGCGGCGTCAGGGTCGTGCACCGCCGCGATGCATTCCGCGCGCAGCCACGCCTCGTGGAGCAGGTCCGCGCCAACGCCGGAATCTCCATCTCGTGGAACGCTACGATCGAGGCGATCCTCGGCGGCAAGATGGTCGAAAAGGTGCGCATCAAGCTCGCAGGCGACGGAAGGACCGAGGAAATGCCCTGCGCCGGCGTGTTCGCCTACATCGGATTGGAGCCGAGCGCCGGCTTCGCGCCGACCGGCATTGCCCGCGACGCGCGCGGCCATCTCGTCACGAACACGGATTGCGAAACGTCGGTCGCCGGCATCTGGGCCATCGGCGCGGTGCGCTCGGGTTACAGCGGGCTGCTGCGCGACGCCGTGCCGGAAGCGCGGCGCGTGGCCGAGGCCGTCGTCATGCGAGTCGCGTGAATCGGCCTGAGTGCGTATCCTTGCGAGAGTTTTCTTTTATGGCGTCAATCGCAAGGCAATCGTCGCCATGCGAGTCGCGTAAAACGACCTGAATACGTATCCTTGCGGGAGTTTTCGTTTATAGCGCTATCGGAAGGGAATCGTCCCCGGTGGGGCGGCCGGACTTCAAACCCGGTTAGGGCCGCTTGCGGTTCTGTGTGGGTTCGACTCCCACTCTCTTCCGCCAATTTTCGCGTCAACAGGGAGAGGACATGGCCGTTCGTATTGATCTCCTCGATCAGATCGCCCGCAGGGTCAGCAACTACCACGTCAGGCCGGAGGTCGTTTACGACTACGCGAACATTCGCCAGCGCCTGATCTTCGAGGCGCTTACCCAGGGCGTGCAGTACGTCTGCAACAACCCGGTGCCCGGCGACGTTGCCGAGTTCGGCACCGGCCTGGGCTTCAGCACCTTTTCGATCGCCAAGGCGCTGGGCGCTTACCACGAGATCTTCGCGGACCGGCTGCGCGGCGCGCCTCCCAAGAAGCTCTACCTGTTCGACAGCTTCGAGGGGCTCCCCGCCGCGACCGATCCGGTGGACGCGGGATCGCCGACCGTGAAGTCCGGCCGCTGGGGCGCCGGGGTCTACAAGGGCCTCACGGCTGAGGAGGTCGCCGAGCTGTGCGCTTCCGTCTACGACCGCGCCCAGGTCAAGGTGGTGCCCGGCTGGTTCTCCAGGACGCTGCGCCAGATTCCGCCCATGACGCAGTTTGCGATGGTGCATCTCGACTGCGACCTTTACGCGTCGACCGCCGAGGTTCTCGACTACCTGTTCGGACAGAAGCTGGTCGGCGACGGTTGTGCGCTATTCTTCGACGATTGGAACTGCAACCGCTCCTCCCCCCGCTTCGGCCAGCGCCGGGCGTGGCAGGAGACCGTCGGGAAGTACAACCTGGAATACTCGGATTGCGGCGACTACGCGGTCCTGAGTCACAAGTTCATCGTCCACACCGACCGCTGAGCCGCAGTCCCGCCCGCGGCGACCGCCGTTATTTCGCGGCCTTGGCCAGGCCGAGCTGGGTCAGCAGCTCGGTGTAGGTCTTCTCCTCCTGGGCGAGGTCGCGGCGGAAGGCCGCCGAGTCCGCGTAGGCGTCGAACCACTGGTGCCGCTCGAGGGCCTTCTTCCAGGAATCCGACTTCACCATCTTAGCCAGCGTCTGGTCCCAGTAGCGGACGACGTCGTCCGGGATCCCCGGCGGCGCGAACAGCCCGCGCCAGTGGAGTATGGACACGTCGATTCCCATCGAGCGCCACGTCGGCACCTGGGCAAACTCCGCCACGGGTTGGGGAGCGGAGATCGCGATGAACCGCGCCTTGCCGGCCTTGACCTGCTCTACTGCCTCCGACAGCCCCGTGGAAATGACGGGAACGTGACCGCCCAGCAGCTGGATCATCAGGTCGCCGCCGGCCTTGAAGGCGACGATCTTGACCTGCTTGGGGTCGACCCCCTGCGCCCGCGCGGGGCGCAGGATGTTCATCTGGTCGTTGCCCGGCAGCGTGCCGACGCCGAACGTGACCGAGGTCGCATCGCCCTTGAGCTTGTCGAGGACGTCCCTGGCCGACTTGTAAGGTGAGTCGACGCGGACCACCCACACGAGGTACTCGGTCATCAGGCGGCCGAGCGGCGTCACGTCGGTATAGCTGAGGTGCGTCGTGCCGACGATGCGGTTGAGGAAGATGCGGTTCGACTCGACGTAGAGAAAGTGCGGATCGCCCTTCTTCTGGTTGATGTAGGTCTTCGCCAGGTTGCCGCCGGCGCCGCCCATGTTCTTGATGGCGAAGCTCTCCTTGATCAGCTTCTCCTCGCGCAGGGTGCCTTCGAGCGCGCGCGCCACCAGGTCGAGCCCGCCGCCCGGGTTGCCCGCGGGCACCATTTCGATAGTCCTCGCGGGATACTGCGCCGCGTGCAGCGCAGCGCTGACGCAGGTCATCCCTGCGGCAACGATGAGAAGTCGGGCGAGCTTCATGCTTTTCCTCCGTTTGGACCGGGCATCATGCCAAGAGGGCCGGCTGCGCTCAGCCGGGATCCTTTACTTCGCGCGTGACGGCTCGGGAGTTGCCGAAGCACGGCACGTAGACCGAGTGCGTGCCCGGCCCGCCCGCAACCACGATCCAGATGTCCCCGGGCCGCGGAGCAATCGGCAGCATCGTGTCGGGCCCGATGCGGCCCAATTCGTTGCCGCGGGAAGCCTCCACCCGCAGGAGATCCTTGTCGGTCATCCGCCGCGCCGGCATCTTTGACAGCTCCCACAACCGGCGTTTGACCTCGCCCTTCGCGAGGCCCGCGGCCTTCAGGATCTCCGCGTGCTCGGGCGCCAGGATCAGCCAGGGCTCGCCGCCGTGGCAATACTCGTTGCTGGGCGGGTGCTGCATCGTCTCCGCGATGGCGCGCAGCAGCTCCCCGGCATTCTTGGTGTGCGTGTTCATGTTCATCGTGCCTTCGGCGCCCACCACCGTGACCGTGCTCGCCCCGCGCCCGAAGCCGCGCTCCACGTGCAGCGGCTCCCACGGACTCGCCGCCTCGTTTTCCGCGCAACAGAAGGAGTACTTGCCCGGCTGGCCGTGCGTGGCGCGGTCCATTTCGCCCGGCAGCGCGCCTCCGCAGTTCTGCAGCACCAGGCGCAGCGCGCGCCCGAGCGTCGCGTTGGCCCAGGCGCCCTGCCCCAGGCAATTGAACGAGCCATTGATCCCGAGACGCTCCGCGGCGGGGCCGTTGACGACGATCCACACCGCGACCGGGTTGGTCGTCGCCTGTATGCCCTGCAGGTTGAACTCCGGGACTGCGACAGCCTCGACCGCGGCGATCAGCGCCGGCAGGTACTCCGGATCGCATCCCGCCAGCACGGCGTTGATGGCGATCCGCTCCACGGTCGCGGCGCCAAAGCCCGGCGCGATGCGCGCCACGACTTCGCCCGGCGGGCGCCGCGTGCAGGCGAGCATCTGCCGCACCCGCTCGACGGTAGGGGGAACGACCGGCAGCCCGTCGCTCCAGCGGCGCGCGCGGTAGAGCTGGTTGATCGCGTCGATGTCGTCGGGCGCCTCGAACAATGCGGCGCGGTCATCGTTCATCGCGGGCTCAGCTGACGAGTTTCACGATATCGCGCACGCACTGCTTCGCCATCTCGCGCACTTCATCCCGCTTGCGCAGGCCGAACGGATGCGCGATGACGGCGATCGGGAGCGCCGGGATTCCCAGGGCCTTCGCCTGCGCGCGGCCCAGCGTCGTGAAAGCGGTCGAGCAGATCGTCACGGCCGCCCGCCCGCGCTTCGCGATTTCCACACTGTCGTGGACACTCCACGACGCGCACGACCCTCAGTCGCCGGAGCCGGCGATCACCACATCGCACTGGTCGGCGAGCTCCCTCACGATCTCTTCGGGCGCCGGCACGGACGCGGAGCGTTTCCTGCGCTTGATGACCTGCTTCACCCCGTACTCGGCGACCAGCAGGTCGGCGAGATCGTCCACGAGGTGGTCGAAATTGGGCTTGGCGTTGTCGATGAAGCCGACGGTCTTGCCGCTCAGGCTCGCGAGGCCGGGGCCGGGCTTTTCCGCCTCGGCCTGGCCGGTCGCCGTCGGATCATAGAGAAGTACCATCGTGGGTATACTACCAAAGCAGATGAATTCCACAGTCTTCCGTTGCACGGCGGGACTCGTTCTCGCGGCCTGTGCTGGCCTGGTGCCGGCCGGCGGCGCGACCGCGCAAAACTATCCTTCCCGGCCGATACGCCTGATCGTGCCGTTCCCGCCCGGCGGTGGCACCGACATCACGGCGCGCGCCACTGCGCTCAAGCTGGGGGAGAGCTGGGGCCAGACCGTCGTCGTGGATAACCGGCCCGGCGCGAACGGGACAATAGGCGCGGATATCGCGGCCAAGTCCGCGCCGGATGGCTACACGATCACGATGATCTCCTCCAGCCACGCCGTGAACGCAGGTCTCTACAGCAAGTTGCCCTACGACTTGATGAGGGACCTGACGCCGATCACCCAGGCGACGAGCCAGCCGTACGTGCTGGTCATCAACCCGTCGGTGCCCGCCAAATCGGTGAAGGAGCTGCTTGCCGTGGCCAAGGCGAAGCCGGGAACGCTCAATTACGGCTCCTCCGGAACCGGTGGAATCTCCCACCTTGCGGGTGCCCTGCTCGGCTCGCTCACCGGCACGAGCCTGGTCCACGTGCCATACAAGGGCGGCAACCCGGCGATGATCGATGTCATTTCGGGCCAGATCCAGATGCTGTTTGGCACCCTGCTTCTCAATGGTCCCCACATCAAGGCCGGCAGGCTGCGCGTACTGGCAGTCACCACGCCGCAGCGCTGGCCCGGAACGCCGGAGCTGCCGACGATGGTGGAGGCCGGCGTGCCGGGCTTCGTGATCACCCAGTGGTACGGCATGCTCGCCCCGGCCCGGACGCCGCAGGCCATCGTCACCAGGCTCAACAAGGAAATCGCCCGCATCCTGCACCAGCCCGACGTGCAGGAGAAACTGGCTGCCGACGGCGCCGACGCGGTCGGCAATACGCCAGAGCAGTTCGGCGCGCATATTCGCTCGGAGATCGCCAAGTACAGTAAGCTCGTGAAGCAGATCGGGCTGAAAGCCGAATGAAGCGGTGACGAAGTGATGCAGTGACGCAGTGACGAAAAGCAGGAGCTCGTATGACACTCGCCCAGGAACTTGCGAAACGGATCAATGCGCTGCGCTATGAAGACCTCCCGGCCGAGGCCGTGCACTGGGCCAAGGTTGGCATACTCGACACGGTGGGCGTGACGCTCGCCGGGGCGCGCGAGGAGCTGGCGCGCATCGTCGAGAACGTGCTCGGCGCCGGGACGGGCACGAGCCTCGTGTTCGGCGGCAAGCGGCGCGTGTCTGCGCTTGACGCGGCGCTTATCAATGGCGCGGCTTCCCACGCGCTCGACTACGACGATTGCAACAACACGATAGGCGGTCATCCCTCGGCGCCGATCCTCCCCGGCCTCTTCGCGCTGGCGGACGCCGCCGGCGCCAGCGGCCGCGATTTCATCGCCGCCTACGTGGCGGGCTTCGAGACCGAGTGCAAGGTCGCGCTCGGCGTCCATTTCTATCACTACACCAAGGGCTGGCACCCGACGGCCACGCTCGGCGTATTCGGTTCAGCCGCGGCCTGCGCGAAGCTCCTCAAGCTGAGCGACGACAAGACGGCGACCGCGCTCGCCATCGCCGCCTCGCTCGCCTCGGGCATCAAGGCGAACTTCGGTACCATGACGAAGCCGCTCCACGTGGGCCACTGCACGCGCAACGGCCTCTTCGCGGCGCTGCTCGCGCGCGACAGCTTCACCGCGAATGACGGCGCGTTCGAGCACAAGCAGGGCTTCCTCAACGTCTTCAACGGCGCGGGGAACTACGATGCCGGCAAGATCCTTCCCGCGTGGGGCAAACCGTTCGATATCGTCAGGCCGGGCATCGCGATCAAGCAGTATCCGTGCTGCGGCAGCACGCATTCCGCGCTGGACGCGATGCTCAAGCTCGCGCGCGAGCACAAGCCGGACGCCGCCGACATCGAGCGCGTGGACGTATGGACCCACAGCCGGCGCCTCGAGCACACCAACCGGCCCGACCCGACGAGCGACCTCGACGCCAAGTTCAGCGTCCAGTACTGCATGACCCGGGCGCTGCTCGACCGCCGCATCGCGATCGAGCACTTCGAAGGCAAAGCCTACGAAGAGCAAAGGGTGCGCAAGCTGCTGTCCAGGGTACACGCCGCCCCCTACACGACTGCGCAGTTCCCCGAGGACAACCACTTCGGCGCGGAAGTGAAGGTGACGCTCCGCGGCGGCAAGGCGCTAGGCGGGAAAGTGAACGAGCCGTTCGGCCGCACGTCCGACAACCCGCTGCCCGCTTCGCTGCTGAAGGAGAAATTCGAGAACTGCGCCGCGCGGGCGCTGCCGCGCGAGCGCGTCGCGCCGCTCTACTCGGCCATCCAGGGCTTCGAGAACCTGAAGGACGTGCGCGAAATGACGGCAATCATCGCGGGAGAAGCGCGCGCGCAGGCCGCGGCGTGAGGAGTCCCGGCCGGCTGCTGCAAGGCTCGTCGTTCCGCACGTTCCTGCTCTATCCCGTCGTCGTCGTGACCTGGGAGCTGATGCTCAACAAGGGGCGGCTGCGTCTCGAGCCGTGGTTCCTGCCCCTGCTCGCGTGGGGCTATCTTCAGTACCGGCTGGTTGGAAAGTACCGGCTCAGGCTCGGCGGTGGCGGACCCGGGATGGACACTCCGCCGGAGCGCCTTGTGACGAGCGGGCCGTTCGCGTGGTGCCGCAACCCGATGTACCTCGGGCACATCATCTTCCTCGCGGGACTTGCGTTGAGCCTGCGCTCCGAGCTCGCCGCGCTGATCGCGATAGCAACCGCGATCTGGTTCCAGTTTCGCGTGATGCGGGACGAAAAGCGCCTGCGCGAGCGCTTCGGCCAGCCCTATATGGACTACAGCGCTCGCGTGAAACGCTGGGTACCCTTGCTCTTCTAGGAGCGCTGAAATGAAACCCCGCATCACCCTCGTCACCCTCGGCGTCGACGACCTGGAGAAGTCGCTGCGCTTCTATCGCGACGGGCTGGGACTGAAGACGGAAGGCATCGTCGGCACGCAGTTCGAGCACGGCGCGGTGGCGTTCTTCGACCTGCAGGCCGGGCTGAAGCTGGCGCTCTGGCCCCGCAAGAGCATCTCCCACGATTCGGGCCTTCCCGCCGGACGGCCGAGTGCCACCGAGTTCACGCTCGGGCACAACGTCGCTTCGAAGGCCGAGGTGGACTCGGTCATGAAGCAGGCGAAGGCGGCGGGAGCGGTGATCGTGAAGGCGGCTCACGATACTTTCTGGGGCGGCTATGCGGGCTACTTCCAGGACCCCGACCAGCATCTGTGGGAGGTCGCGTGGAATCCCCAGTGGACTGCTCCCGAATGAGGGCTGGTCTCATATATCTATATATATCAACAGGTTATACAGATACAAGCTGCGTGCTGGCATAGTGGGTTGCAAAAGGCCGGGCAACCCTTTCTGATAGCGGGAAGAACAATCAAGGCCATCCCGCTCCCGAATGCGCATCCTTGTCCTCGGCGCCGGCGCCACCGGTTCCCTGATCGCGCAGTTGCTGGTCCGCCAGGGCCACCAGGTCGCGTGCGGTGACCGCAACCCGGAGCGCGCGCGCCGCTTCCTGGGGCGGAAGTCGCGCATCCCGGTCGTGCCGGTGAATGCACGTAACCTGTGGAGCATCGTCAAGGCGGGCCGGGGCAGCCATCTCATCGTCAATGCCGGTCCTGCGGTTCTCAACAAGATCGTCCTGCGCGCCGCGCTGCGCCTGCGCGCGCACTATCTCGACATGGCTTCGCACCAGACCGACTCCCCGTTCCAGGCCGAGCAGCTCCGCTTCGCCAAACAATTCCTCGCCAAGAACCGCACCGCGGTGATCAATGCCGGCGCGGCCCCGGGACTCCCCAACCTGCTGGTCGCCCGCAGCGCCGACCTGCTCGATGAAATCGAGTCCGTCCACGTCCGGCTGTTCGAAAGCACCGGCAGCGACGAGCCCGTGGCGCAGTGGTCATCCGACGCGGCCTTCGACGAGGCGGTG
>DATFVY010000355.1:0-4979 GCA_035259925.1 Burkholderiales bacterium | reverse complement strand
GTGAGCCCCTTTTCGACCAGGGGGTTACCCTTGTCTTCCTCGAGGATCAGCGCATCGTAGATGTTGGGCATCGCGTCGCGGGGGAATTCGATGTCGATGACCGCGCCGATGCACTGGACGATGGTGCCTTGGGTTTGAGCTTGTGCCATGGTTGATTCCTGGACGTTTCCTTCCTAGACCGCTGCTGCGCCTCCGACGATCTCCGAGAGCTCCTTGGTGATCGCCGCCTGGCGCGACTTGTTGTAGATGAGCGTGAGCTCGTCGATGACGTTGGCGGCGTTGTCGGACGCCGCCTTCATCGCCACCATGCGCGCCGACTGCTCGGACGCCATGTTCTCCGCCACCGCCTGGTAGATGATGGTCTCGATGTAGCGCGTCAGCACCTGGTCGAGGACCACCTTGGCCTCGGGCTCGTAGAGGTAGTCCCACAGGCTCTCGGGCGCGCCGAGCCGCTCCCCCGAGAGCGGCAGCAGCTGCTCCATCACCGGCTCCTGCTTCATGGTGTTGATGAAGCGCGTGTAAAGAATGACCAGCCGGTCGAAGCGGTCCTGGGAATAGCCGTCGAGCATGACCTTGATCGCGCCGATCAGCTTCTCCATCTGCGGCCGGTCGCCGAGCTGGACCGCCTGCGACACGATGTTCGCCCCGAGCCGCTGCATGAAGCCGAGCCCCTTGTTGCCGATGCAGCAAACGTCGATGCCCTCGCCCTGCGCCTGCCACTCCTTGACGCGCGCGAGCGCCAGGCGCTGCACGTTGGAGTTGAGGCCCCCGCACAGCCCCTTGTCGGTGGTAATCAGGATCATGCCGATCTTTTTCACCGTGTCGCGCGCGACGAGGAAGGGGTGGCGGTATTCCGGATTGGCGTGCGAGATGTGGGCGGCGACGTTGCGGATCTTCTCGCCGTAAGGGCGCGCGTGGCGCATGCGCTCCTGGGCGCGGCGCATCTTGGAGGCCGCGACCATCTCCATCGCCTTGGTGATCTTCCGGGTGTTCTGCACACTCCGGATCTTCAGCCTGATTTCCTTGGTGCCGGGCATGTCAGAACGAGCCGTTCTTTTTCCAGTCCTTGATCGCCTCGTGCAGCTTCTGCTCCTCGTCCTTCGAGGCGTCCTTCACGTCCTCGATGCGCTTCACCAGGGCGGCATACTTGCCCTTGATGTAGTCGCGCATCGAGCGCTCCGCGGCGAGCGCCTTCTTGACGTCGATGTCGTCGAAGTAGCCGTTGTTCACCGCAAACAGCGTCAGCGCCATCTCCCACACCTGCAAGGGCTGGTATTGCGGCTGCTTCATCAGCTCCGTCACCATGCGGCCGCGCTCGAGCTGCTTGCGCGTCGCCTCGTCGAGGTCCGAGGCGAACTGCGCGAACGCGGCGAGCTCGCGGTACTGGGCGAGCGCGAGGCGCACGCCGCCGCCGGTATCGCGCCGCTTCATGACCTTGGTCTGCGCCGCACCCCCTACCCGTGAAACGGAGATGCCGGCGTTGATCGCGGGCCGGATGCCGGCGTTGAAGAGATCGGTCTCGAGAAAGATCTGGCCGTCGGTGATCGAGATCACGTTGGTCGGCACAAACGCCGTCACGTCGCCGGCTTGCGTTTCGATGACCGGCAGCGCGGTGAGGCTCCCGGTCTTGCCCTTGACTGAACCCTTGGTGAAGCGCTCGACGTACTCTTCGTTCACCCGCGAGCCGCGCTCGAGGAGGCGCGAGTGGAGATAGAACACATCCCCGGGATACGCCTCGCGCCCGGGCGGGCGGCGCAGCAGGAGCGAGATCTGCCGATAAGCCCAGGCCTGCTTGGTCAGGTCGTCATAGATGATGAGCGCGTCCTGGCCGCGGTCGCGGAAGTACTCGCCCATGGTGCACCCGGAATAGGGGGCAATGTATTGCATCGCCGCGGACTCCGAGGCCGAGGCGGCGACCACGATGGTATAGGCCATCGCGCCGTGCTCCTCGAGCTTGCGCACGACGTTGGCAATGGTCGACGCCTTTTGCCCGATCGCGACATAGACGCAGAAGAGATCCTTGCCCTTCTGGTTGATGATGGTGTCCACCGCCACGGCAGTCTTGCCGGTCTGGCGGTCGCCGATGATGAGTTCGCGCTGCCCGCGCCCCACCGGCACCATCGAGTCGATCGCCTTCAGCCCGGTCTGCACCGGCTGCGAGACCGACTTCCTCCAGATCACGCCCGGCGCCACTTTCTCGATGACATCGGACTGCTTCGTCGTAATCGGGCCCTTGCCGTCGATCGCCTGGCCCAGCGAGTTGACGACGCGCCCGAGCAGCTCGGGGCCGACCGGCACCGACAGGATCTTGCCCGTGCATTTGACCGTGTCGCCCTCGGAGATATGCTCGTACTCGCCCAATATCACCGCGCCGACCGAGTCGCGCTCGAGGTTCAGCGCGAGCCCGAAGGTGTTCTTCGGGAATTCCAGCATCTCGCCCTGCATCACGTCCGACAGGCCGTGGATGCGGCAGATGCCGTCGGTCACGGTCACGACCGTGCCCTGCGTGCGGATGTCCGCGCCGAGCTTGAGGCTCTCGATGCGGGAGCGGATCAGCTCGCTGATTTCTGAAGGCTTGAGTTGTTGCATGAGGCTTCCTCGGGAATCTATTTCATCAGCGCGGCGGCCATCGCTGCAAGCCGGCCGCGCACCGAACCATCGATGACCTCGTCACCGACCTGCATCCTGACGCCGCCGATCAGGCCGGCGTCGACGTTGACCTGCGGCTGCACCTTGCGCTTGAAGCGGCCTTCCAGCTCCTTCACGAGCGCGGCCAGCTCGCCCTTGTCGAGCGCAAAAGCCGTGGTAATCACGGCTTCCACCACGCCCTCGCGCTCGTTCTTGAGCTCCTCGTAGATCGCGGCGATTTCCGGCAACGCCGGGAGCCGGTCGTTCTCGATCAGCACGCGCAGGAAATTCTGCTCCTCCGCGGCAAGATCGCCCGACGCCGCCGCGAACAGCCCATAGATCTGGTCGGACGAGAGATTGGGATTGCCGATCGCGCCGCGCGCCTCCGGGTTCGCGGCGACGGCGGCCATCGTGGCCAGCGTTCGCGACCACTTGGCGAGGCCGCTGCCCCTGTCGGCCAGCGCGAATACCGCCTCGGCATAGGGCCGCGCGATGGTGACTGCTTCGGCCATCAGCGCATCTCCTGCTTCAACTGCGCCAGGAGATCGGCGTGCGCCTTGGCGTCCACCTCGCGGCGCAGGATCTTCTCGGCGCCGGCAACGGCGAGGGTCGCAACCTGCTCGCGCAGCGCTTCCCTGGCGCGGGAGACCTGCTGCTCGATCTCCGCCTGGGCCGCCGCCTTCTCGCGGTTGCCCTCCTCCTTCGCCTGCGTGCGCGCCTCGTCCACCATCTGCGCACCGCGCTTCTCGGCTTGCGCGATGATCTCGGCCGCGCGGTCACGCGCCTGCTGGACGGTCTGCTCCGCCTGCCGCGTCGAGGTTTCGAGCGATTTCTTGCCCTGCTCGGCCGCGGCCAGCCCGTCGGCGATCGTCTTCTGCCGCTCCTCGATCTTGGTCAGCAGCAGCGGCCAGACCCACTTCTTCGTGACCCAGATGAAGAGGCCGAACGCGATCGCCTGCGCGAGCAGCGACAGGTTGATGTTCATGCCGGACTCCCTGGCTCCCGCGCCGCTACTGCGCAATGACCGCGAGTAGCGGGTTGGCGAAGGCGAACATCATGGCCAGGCCGACGCCAATGATGAATGACGCGTCGATCAGGCCCAGCAGCAGGAACACCTTGGCCTGCAGCGAATTGGTGAGCTCGGGCTGGCGCGCGGCGGCCTCGAGGAAGCGGCTGCACATGATACCCACGCCGATGCAGGCGCCCGCGGCGCCGACGCCGATCATGAGTCCGATGCCAACGCCGGTATAGGCCTGGATCAACGCCAGAGCTTGAAGCTTTTCCATTTGTTCCCCTTTCAGCGGATAACCAAAAAAGATCAGTGATGCTCGTGCGCGAGAGCGATATACACGACGGTGAGCATCATGAAGATGAAGGCCTGCAGGAGCACGATCAGGATATGGAACAGCGCCCAGCCCACGCCCAGCCCCGTCGAGACCACCAGCGAAGTGACGCCGCCGACGGTCCCCCAGAACCCCCCGGTAATCACGGCGTTGGCTGCCCACAGCCAGAGCAGCAGGAAGATGATCTCGCCCGCGTACATGTTGCCGAACAGCCGCAGTGAGTGCGACAGCGGTTTCGAGATGTACTCGATGAGGTTGAACAGCAGGTTAAAGACGAGCAGCAGCGGGGATGCCCACAGGGGCTTGATGCCGAAGGGCGCGCAGGTGAGCTCGTGCAGCCAGCCGCCGATGCCCTTCACCACGATGTTGAAATAAATCATCAGGCACCACACCGTCAGCGCCAGTGCGAACGTGGTATTTACGTCCGCGGTGGGGACGATACGAAACCCGTGCTCGGATATGCCATGCGTGGCGAGCGCGATGACGTCGACGGGCAGGAAATCCATCGCGTTCATCAGCATCACCCACACGAACACGGTGAGTGCCAGCGGCCCCACGAACTTGTGGAGGTCGCCGTGATGGAAGATGCTCCGCGCCTGGTCGGCGACGAAATCGAAGAGAACCTCGACCAGCGCCTGGCGCTTGCCCGGGACCCCCGCGGTCGCCCCCCGCGCCACCCACCAGAGAAAGCCGATGCCGATCACGCCGGCGATCAGCGCCATTACCAGCGAGTCGACATTCAGCGTCCAGAAGCCCCCGCCCTCGCCGACCTGCTTGGTGAAGAACGTCAGGTGGTGCTGGATATAGCTCGTCGGGGTGAGCTCGGTGCCGGCAGCCATGGTCAACTCGGAATCAATACTCGCGCACGAAAAACGCCAAAGCGAAAATCACCGCCGTCACCGCGAACGTTCCGACGAATGCGGCCACGACGACGTCCCGGTAGGTCACCAGCACGAGCCACAGCAGGATGACGATGAGGCCGATCTTGACGGCCTCGGCTCCCAGAGC
>DATFVY010000354.1:0-2057 GCA_035259925.1 Burkholderiales bacterium | reverse complement strand
GTCTTCTGATTCCACTACCCGCTGGTCACGAGTCGCGAGTCACGGAGCGCGACGGCGCTAGCGGTCGAGCTCCAGTATGTCGAAGCCGCAGTTCCGGTCCACCAGGTAAACCAGCCCGCGGGAGTCTACCTCGACGTCGTTGGTCTGCGGGCTCTTCGCATTGCCGCGCGGCTCGGGGATGAACCAGGCCGTTTCCTCCGGCGCGGACGGGTCGCGGATGTCCACGACGCGCAAGCCGCCGGAAAACCACGCGCAGTAGACGAGCGTGTCTTCGACGTGCTCCTGGAACTGGTGCGCGCCGAAGCGGCCGCCTTTCCTGGCATACGGCGTGTCGAATTCGCTCACCTGGAAGTGGCCCACCGGCTGGATGCGCGCGAAATCGCCCACGTCGAACAGCCACATGCCGGCCGGGATCTGGCCGTGATGGCGCCCGTGCGCCTCGTCCATGGCGATCGCGATATCGCGCCCCGCGATCTTGTGCGGCACGCGCAGCACCGTGTGGGTCGGGTCGCCGATCGGCGGGTGGTAGTTGTACGAGCCGACCGTGCGCGGGCGAGTGATGTCCGACACGTCGATGACGCGCAGCCCGGCGTTGAAGCAGCCTGCCCACAGGTGGTCGCGGTAGCGCATCGCGTGATGCAGGTGCCAGATCTCGGAAGGGCCCTCCGGCGTCTCGCCGGCCGCGACGTGCTGTCCCGGCAGGCACCAGCGCGAGACTTCCTGCGGCCGCGCCGGGTCCGTCACGTCGTAGTTGACGAGGATGTTGCCGGCGTAGCCCTCCATGCCGGTCGAGATGTAGGCGTAGCGTTGGTCCACGTCGAAGCGGTGAACGCCGACGCCGCCGGTCTTCACGTGCGTGATGAGCCGGGGCTTCGTCACGTCGGAGATGTTCCAGACCTGGAAGCCGCCGCGCGGGAACCCGCTACGGCTCCATTCCTCGAGCTGCGGCAGTTGTGCCTCGGTGACGCCGAGCTTCGCGGCCAGGTCGACAGGGGCAACGTGCCCGTGCTCCTTCTGCAGGTCGGCGCGCGCCTGCGCGTAGCGCATGGCCTTGGCCGCGAAACGCCGGCTCGGGCGCTCGAGGTTGGTGTACATGATGTCGCCCACGACGCGCACCTTGTGGCTGTGCTCGTCGGCCCGGTCGAGCTTGATCTCGGCCACGACGCGCGGCCGGCGCGGGTCCGCCACGTCCACGATGGTCGTGCCGTGCGGCGCATCCATGTGACCAAGAAAGGCGTAGCGTCCCTGCACGACGACCTGGCCGCTGCCCGGCAGGTCGAGGTGGCCGAGGCGCTTCATGCGGTGAGCCAGCGGAGTCGCGATTGCGGTGTCCATGTGATGGGATTCTAACTCGCGTATAGAATCAGTACCAGTGACTACTGATGACTGACGACTGACGGACAATGGGGAAACTCGCCGGCAAGGCTGCTTTCATCACGGGCGCTGGAGCGGGCATCGCTAAAGCCAGCGCGCTCGCTTTCGCGCGAGAGGGCGCCAGGATCGCAATCGTGGAACTCAACGCGGAGACGGGCAGGGCGGCGGAGAAAGAGGTGCGCGCGGCGGGCGGCGACGCGCTGTTCATCGAGACCGATGTGACGCAGGACGACAGCGTCAGGCGCGCGGTAGAAGCGACGGTCGGAAAATTCGGCCGCCTCGACATCATCATGAACTGCGCGGGTGGCTCGCTGGAGGAAGACGTCCCGGTGCACCAGATGGACCTCAAGGTGTGGCACCACACCATCAACCTCAACCTGCTGCACCCCTTTCTCGCCTGCCGCCACGGCGTGCCGCACCTCATCAAGGCGGGCGGCGGCTCGATCATCAACGTGACCTCGCACCTTGGCCTGATGGGCTCGGTCAAGCCGGCTTACGCGGCGACCAAGGGCGGCATCATCTCGTTCACGAAAACACTCGCGGCGCAGTACGTGCAGCACAACATCCGCGCCAACGCCATCGCGCCGGGCTCGGTCCGAACCGAGCGGCAGATCAAGCGCTACGAGAACAAGGACTACATGCTCGCCGAGAAGCCGGGGCCGGCGGCGCGCGCCCGCATGACC
>DATFVY010000353.1:0-2087 GCA_035259925.1 Burkholderiales bacterium | reverse complement strand
TACAAGTTGAGTCCTGCAACCAAGCTGCGGTTCGGCGTGGCGTTCGACGAGACTCCCACCAACGACGTGGACCGCACACCGCGCCTGCCCGACGAGGACCGCAAGTGGATCGCGTTCGGGGTCCAGTGGAAGCCGTCGAAGACCAGCATCCTCGACGTGGCTTACGCCCACGAATTCATCAAGGATGCCAGTATCAATACCCCGGTTCCCGGCCAGACTACTTGCGTCGCGGGCTGCCTTACCGGCAAGTTCGAAAGCAAGGTCGATATCATCTCGGTTCAGTACACGATGTCGTTCTAGCCGGAGCAGGCGCACGGAAAAGCCGGGCGGCCACGCCCGGCTTTTTTGTTGTTGGTTGCGGGACGCGTGCTAGAATCCTCCTCCCGCCGGGGCTAACCATGCCTGACGCTTCCCCCTTCATCGTGCGCAAGGCCGCCGTGCTCGGCGCCGGCGTGATGGGCGCGCAGATCGCCGCACACCTCGTCAACGCGAACGTCCCGGCGGTGCTCTTCGAGCTGCCCGCCAAGGAAGGGGAACCCAACGGCAATGTGCTCAAGGCGGTCGAGGGCCTGAGGAAGCTCGAGCCGAGCCCGCTGGCGACCCAGTCGCGGGCGAGCCTGATCGAGCCCGCCAACTACCAGCAGCATCTCGAGCAGCTCAAGGAGTGCGACCTCGTGATCGAGGCGATCTCCGAGCGCATGGACTGGAAGGCCGATCTCTATCGCAAGGTCGCGCCGCACCTCGCCGAGCACGCGATCTTCGCCAGCAATACCTCGGGGCTGTCTATCAACAAGCTCGCCCAGGCCTTCCCGGAAGGCCAGCGGCGGCGCTTCTGCGGCGTGCATTTCTTCAATCCGCCGCGCTACATGCACCTCGTCGAGTTGATCCCGGCGCGCGATACCGACGGCGCGATCCTCGAGGACCTCGAGAAGTTCCTCGTCACCACGCTCGGCAAGGGCGTGATCCGCGCGAAGGACACGCCCAACTTCATCGCCAACCGGGTGGGCGTGTTCTCGATGCTGGCGACGGTCCATCACGCGCAGCGCCTGGGCATCGGCTTCGACGTCGTGGACGCGCTGACCGGCACGCTCATCGGCCGCCCGCGCAGCGCGACCTTCCGCACTGCCGACGTGGTGGGGCTCGATACCTTCGCGCACGTCGTGGCGACGATGAAGGAAACGCTGCCGAATGACCCGTGGCACCGCTACTACGAGACGCCGGCCTGGTTGAAGCAGCTGATCGACCAGGGCGCGCTCGGGCAGAAGACGCGCAAGGGCGTCTACCAGAAGATCGGCAACGACATCCACGTGCTCGACCTGAAGACGCAGAAATACCGGCTATCGGACGGCAAGGCGGACGAGGGGGTCGTCGAAATACTCAAGAACAAGGACGTCGCGGCGCGCTTTCAGCAACTGCACGACTCCAGCCATCCGCAGGCGCAGTTCCTGTGGTCCATACACCGCGACGCCTTTCACTACTGCGCGTCGACGCTGGACGAGATTGCCGACAACGCCCGCGACCTCGATCTTGCCATCCGCTGGGGCTTCGGCTGGAACCAGGGGCCGTTCGAGATCTGGCAGGCCGCGGGATGGCACGTAGTGGCGAAGCGGATCGCCGAGGACATCGCGGCGGGAAAGGCGATGGCCGCTGCGCCGCTGCCGGGTTGGGCGATGGAATCGTCCCGCAAGGGCGTGCACGACGCGCAGGGCTCGTTCTCGCCGTCCGCCAATTCCTACAAGCCACGATCCAGGTTGCCCGTCTACCGCCGCCAGCCCTTCCCCGACCGCGTGATGGGCGAGCCGGTGAAGTACGGCGAGACCGTGTTCGAGACCGACGGCGTACGCTGCTGGCATACCGGCGACGATATCGCGATCGTCAGCTTCAAGAGCCGCATGCACGCGATCGGCGACGACGTACTCGACGGAGTGCAGCAAGCGCTGGACGAAGCGGAGCGCAAGTTCATGGGCCTCGTCATCTGGCAGACCGAGCCGCCGTTCTCGGTGGGGGCGAACCTCAAGAAGACCCCGGCCGGCGGCCCCCGCCCGAAGCCCTCGGCGCTCGGCCGGCTGTTCAGGCAGGTGAAGCGC
>DATFVY010000352.1:0-2021 GCA_035259925.1 Burkholderiales bacterium | reverse complement strand
TCCTCATCCTGTTCGCCGCGCTGTTGTGCGTGCTGATCATCCTGCCGATGTCGTGGCTGTTCTATTACAGCCTGGTCGATCGCAGCGGCGCCTTCACGCTCGGCAATTTCGAGACCCTGGTCACCGATCCGGTCTTCGTCGATCCGCTGATCACCACGCTGATCCTGGCGACGAGCTCGAGCATCATCTGCTGCGCGTTCGCCGCGCCCATGGGCTGGCTGGTCGCACGCACGGACATGCCGCTGCGCCGCACGGTGCGCGCGCTGGTCACCGCATCGTTCGTGACCCCGCCGTTTCTCGGGGCCATCGCCTGGGAGCTGCTCGCGGCGCCCAACAGCGGGCTCCTCAACAAGATCTACCGCGCCGTGACCGGCGCGCCGCAGGACGAGTACCTCTTCAACATCTATTCGCTCCCCGGCCTGATCTTCGTCATCTCCTGCTACACCTTCCCCTACGTGTTCGTGCTGCTCGCCAACGCGCTCGACCGCATTCCCGGCGACCTCGAGGACGCCTCCTCGATCCTGGGCGGCCGCACCTGGACGACGGCGCGCCGCGTCACCATTCCGCTCGCGTTGCCCGCGCTGCTCGCGGGCGCGCTCGTTGCCTTTCTGCAGGCGATGACGCTGTTCGGCTCGCCGGCGATCCTGGCAATCCCGGCCGGCTTCCACACCATGACCACCAAGATCTGGAGCCTGTTCAACTATCCGCCCAAGCCCGAGCTGGCGGCGGCGGCTTCGGTGCCGCTGCTCGTGCTCACGGTCCTGTTGCTCCGCGCCGAGAACCTGATCCTCGGTCGCCGCGGCTATTCGGTGGTCGGCGGCAAGCAGGGCGACCCGCGGCTGATCCGGCTCGGCGCCCTCAAATGGGCCGCACTCGCCTTGGTCTTCATCATCCTCACCTGCCCGGTGTTCTTCCCCTACGGCGCGCTGCTCAACGCCACGTTCTCGCGCGTCGCTACCTCGTTTGTGACTTTCGACAATTTCACGCTGCACAACATCCACTTCGTGTTCTTCGAACTATCTGCGACCAAGCTCGCGGTGAAGAACACCTTCCTGCTCGGTGTCGCCTCCGCCACCATCGGCACGCTGATGGCGCTGGTGATCGCCTATCTCACCACCCGGCGCGCCATCCGCGGCTACCGCGCGCTCGGCTTTCTTGCCACCGCGCCGGTCGCCATTCCCGGCATCGTGCTCGGCGTCGGCCTGTTCCTGAGCTACGCGTGACCGCCGCTTGTGCTCTATGGCACGCTCTGGATCCTGCTGCTCGCCTTCGTGACCATCGCGCTCCCCGCCGCCTACCAGCAGCTGCAGTCGGCGTTCCGCTCCGTGCATACCGATCTTGAGGACGCCAGCAGGATTCTTGGCTCCACGCGGCTGCGCACCTTGCGCGACATCACCGCGCCGCTCCTGCGCACCAGCGTGATCGCCACTTGGTGCTTCATCTTCGTCGGCGTCATCCGCGAATTGTCGGCCGCCATCATGCTGTTCACCTCGGAGACCAAGGTCATCTCGGTGCTCATCTTCGACCTGAACGAGTCGGGCGACCTCGGCGCCATCTCGGTGCTCGGCCTGATCATGCTCGCCATCACCTTCGCCGTCGTGATCGCGGTCAACCGCATCCCCGGTTTCGGCGACGCCCGCCTGCGCAATGCCTGATCCATGAGCGATGTTCTTCCCACGACTTCCGTCGCCGAGAGCTTGGCGCAGGCGATTGCGTCGCTCGATGCGGCGCGCCTGCCCGTGCCGGTGCGGCGCACCTGCGAGGATCTGATCGTCGACGTGGTCGGCCTCTGCCTCACCGCGCGCAACGAGGATTACGTCGCGGCCGTGCTCGCCGGCTGCGACGAGGACGGGCCCTGCACCGCGATCGGTCACGCACGCGGGATGAGCGCAGTCGGCGCCGCCCTGGTCAACGGCACCGCCGCGCACGGCGAGGATTTCGACGACACGTTCGAGGGCGGCCCCGTGCACGCGGGCGCGGTGGTCGTGCCGGCGGTGCTCGCGGCCTGCGAGCGCTACCAT
>DATFVY010000351.1:0-2539 GCA_035259925.1 Burkholderiales bacterium | reverse complement strand
CTTGCCGCAGCCGGATTCGCCGACCAGCGCGACGACTTCGCCCGGCCGCACCTTGTAGGAGATGCCTTCGACGGCCCGCACCACGCCGCGCGTGGTGACGAAGTGCACGTGCAGGTTCTCGACTTCGAGCAGCCAGGGGCTGTGCCCGGCCGGGGGGGCGGCCGCGCCGCGCATGGCGGTAGGTTGGTCCATCCTCCGGGGATACCGCTTGGTGTAGTGAACCGAGGCTATTGACCACCCTGCGGATTGTCAAGCACACGCATCAAGAAGATGCGCGACCGGCGACCCGCAACAGTGACGCAGCGACGGGGCGAGAAAGCGCGGCGAGCCGGGGGTTCATCACTGCTTCTTCATCACCATCCCGGGGCAGTGATGCGGAACTCCGGGACGGCTCGCCGGCACTAAGGACTGTCCATTACGGGGGAGCCGTCTCGTTGCTGCGCGCGCTGAAGAGCCTGCTGGAGGACCGGGCAGCACAAGATCTTCCCGGCCACGAGCGCAGGCACCTGCAAATCGCGGTGGCGAGCCTGCTGCACGAGGCGACGCGTGTGGACCTGGCGCAGGCGGCGGGCGAGCGCGCCGCCGCCGAGCATGCGATCGCGGACCTCTTCGGGCTGCCCGCCGCGGCATCGGCCGGGATCCTGGCGGAAGGCAGCGAGCGGGCAGCACAGCTGACTTCCTATTTCGCTGCGGTGACTGTCATCAAGCGCGACCTGTCGCCGGAGCAGCGGGTGCGCCTGATCGAGCACCTGTGGCGCGTGGCCTACGCGGACGGGCGGCTCGATCAGTACGAGGACCACTACGTACGGAAAATCGCGCACCTGCTCTACGTTCCCAACACCCAGAGTATGATGGCGCGCAACCGGGCTCGCGGCGGCTCCTGACGCGCGCTGTAGCGGCGCCCGGAATCTATCGCCATGATGTCGCGTCGCGCCATGCAGACTCTGCTCCTCGTCATCGCCGTGATCCTTGCGCTGGGATTGCTCGCGGGCGCGCGCTCGTCCGATTGGCGCACGGCGAGCCGGGAGCCGGTCGGGCTGGCGCCGGACCCGGCCACGACACCGCAAGCCGTGGTGCAGGTCTACGCCGCCCGTGCCGTCAGCTGGCGCGGCTACTTCGGCGTCCATAGCTGGGTTGCGGTAAAGCCGGCCGGCGGGCAGACGTATACCGTATACGAAGTGATCGGCTGGCGGCTGCGTTACAGCGATTCCGCCCTTGCCATCCGCCATCGCGGGCCTGACGAGCGCTGGTTTGGGGCCGTCCCCGAGCTGCTGGTGGACAGGCGCGGGCCGGCCGCGGAAGCGCTGATCGCGCGCATCGACCGCGCCGCGCGCGAGTACCCCTACGCGGCGGAGTACAGCGTCTGGCCGGGACCCAACTCCAATACCTTCACCGCCTGGATCGCCCGTGCGGTTCCCGAGCTCGAAATCGATCTGCCGCCGACCGCGATCGGCAAGGACTACCTGCGCGACCGCATCATCGCAACGGCGCCGAGCGGGAGCGGCTTCCAGGTTTCGCTCGGCGGCTTGCTCGGCTTCACCGTGAGCGGCGTCGAGGGTCTGGAAGTCAACGTGCTGGGACTGACTTTCGGCTTCAATCTTTATCGGCCGGCGCTTCGCCTGCCCATGATCGGCCGGCTCGGGCCAAGAACGGCAGCAAGCACGCAAGGCGCAGGGACCGCGCCCTGAGAAGGCTCGCAACAGACGGCTAGGGCAAAGCTTGCCGCCGCCCAGGGTGCGGTGTCGCCGGGCAAGAAAACGGAATATGCCGCGGATTCAGGTGATTGCGCGACAGGAAAATATTGCGCGTTGCCCGGCGGCGACGCTTTCACTCCTCGCCGTATCGCCGCTACGGCTCTCAAGACATTGATTTCGCGGCATTCCACACGACTGGCACGGATGTCGCAGTAGCCCCGTTCACGAGCCGCAGGGGCTCCAGGTGCTGTATATCCCCAATCGGAAAGTTTGAAAACTCGAGGAGATGTGATGATGAAGAAGGTTCGCTCCATTCTCATGATGGCGCTGTTCGCTCTGGCCGGCACATCGTTCGCTGGTGTCACCGTGTCGACGTACGGCGACGAGCCGTCCCAGGGCAAACCGCCGGTCGACTGCAAGAAGACGCCGGATGACCCGGCATGCAAGAAAGGCAAGTAACAGGCGCATAGCAGTACCCTGTTCGGGGGCAGGGCCGTTTGACCGCGGCGGCCTTGCAACACTACCCCGCGCCGCGGTCGGCGCAGCCTTGCTCGCAAGGCTGCGCCTTTTTGAGGTGGACAAGTCCAACCTCCGGAGGAAGCCATGAAATCACTCACGACGCTGCATCTCCGCAGAACGCTTGGCCTCACGATCGCGGGCGCACTCCTGCTCGGCCTCGCTGCTTGCGATCAGAAACCGAAAGCCGACCCGCCCGGGAAAACCAGCGACAAGCTCGTCGAGAACGCGGGCCGCAACCTCGGATCGGCGCAAGCGCCGGCACCCGTCGCGCCCGGACAAGGCGCGGCGGCTGAGCCCGGCAGCAGTCCCGCCACCGACGCGGCGCT
>DATFVY010000350.1:0-4091 GCA_035259925.1 Burkholderiales bacterium | reverse complement strand
CCGGTCGCGCCCGCTCAACCAGGAATCGACCGCGATCTCGGAGACCATCCTCAATCTCTGGGTCAAGTACAAGCAGGCCCATCAGAAGCGGGATGGCTATTCCAGCGGCATCGCGAGGCTCGACCGCAACCGGTTCATGCGCCTGTTCGCCTCGGCGGCCGACGCGGAGGCCGCGAAGAAGCTCGACCCGGGCGACAAGGACGCCGAAAAGGACAGCCAGTAGCGAGGGCGGGCCATGAGCTTCGACATCGACGGCACCATCAAGGACATGGGCAACGCGGCGGCGGCCGTGCTCGCCGGCGAGGCGCCCAAGATCAGGGTCTGCCTCGACAAGGCCCTCGAAGACGAGAAGGAGGCCCTCCAGATGATCGCCGACGCACGCCTCGTCGGCGATATCACCGCGGCCGAGATGAAGGAGCAGATCGCCGACGAGCGCGAGGCGCTGAAGGTGGCCCTCCTTGCGTGCAAGGTCAAAGGAAAAGTCGCGGCGCAGAAGGCCGCCAACGCGGCCTTGAAGGTCCTGGAGAAAGCCGTGAGGACGGCGCTCAAGGCGGTCTAGCCGGGCTGCTACGCGCGCGCCGGGGGAGAAAACGGGATGCTCAAGTGGTTCGCGGAAAGCTGGGCGTATCTGCGCGACCTGGCCGCTGTCGCGCACCCCTGCCGCATGAGCCTCTTCGTCGTGCTCGCAGGGGGAATCCTGCTGCTGGCAACGCCACAGGGCAGCGAACTCACGGTGCGCCTGCCTGCGGAGGGCCTGGGGAAAATTATCTGGTTCGACGTCTGCGTGTTCCTGTGGGCGTTCCAGAGCTGGTACTGGTCGCGCGCCGTTCTCGATGTGACGTTCGGCGCGCAGCGTGCCGCCGACGTGGACCACCCGCGCCGGGAGCGCATCCACCGGCTTGTCGTGCGGCTGCCGCGGGCGATTGCCATCGCCGCCTACGCGATCGCGATCGTCGCCTGCCTGTTGACCGGGCGGGCTGCATGGCTGATCACGCTGTTTCTTTTCGCGGAAGGCGCGGTGTTCATCGTCTTCCTGGTGTACCGGGGCTGGCTTCTGAAGAAGCTCGCTGCGGGGTCCCGGATGCACAGGCTGTTCGTGGAGCGCGGCACCGATTCCGGCAGCCTGTGGTCGCTCCCGCTATTCTCGAAGATCATCATCGGCGCGACTTTCGCGGCGGAAGTCGGCCTGATGGCCTGGGCATGCGTGGACGCGGTCGGATTCGGCTGGACATTCGGTGCTGCCGCCGTGCCCTTCCTGGGGTTCTCGATGCTCGTCCCGGTTGGAAGCTTGCTGATCCTGCTGGCTCGTGAGGGCGGCTCGGGCCTGCTTGCCGGGGAATCGCCGCACAGCAGTGCAACCGCAAGAAGCTATCCCGTGATCTGGATCCTCATCGGCCTCGCGGTGTTGTTCAGCCTCGTGCCGGCATTCGACAACCACAAGGTCAGGACCGCGCCCGGGGTCGCGATCCCGGGCACGCCGCTCGACCGGGCGCTGTCGCAGTGGTACCGCCAGGCGCCCCGTTCGGCCGTGGACGCGCGCCGCAACATGGTCGTCGTCGCCGCGGCGGGCGGCGGGCTGCGCGCCGCGTACTGGACATCCACCGTCCTGGGGCACATCCAGGACAAGTCGCCAACCTTTCACCGGCAGCTGCTCGGGATCAGCGGGGTATCCGGAGGAGCCGTGGGTGCGACCGTCTTCGTGACGCTGCTCGGGGAGGAGTTGCCGGCGCAGGCGACGCGATGCAAGGATCCCGCCATCGGGGCCTACGAATGCGCCGGGCAGAACGTCCTGTCGCAGGATTTTCTCGGACCCACGGTCGCCGCGCTGCTGTTTCCGGATCTCATGCAGCGCTTCCTGCCGCTCGGTTTTCCGGACCGGGCCAGGGCGCTGGAGCAAAGCTGGGAGCGCGCGTGGGAGCGCGCCGGCTTCCCTGCCGAGACCTGGAGGGATTGGGGGTTCCGCGCGCTGTGGAGCGACAAGGAATTCCGCCCCGCGCTGCTGCTGAACGGAACCCACGTCGAAACCGGCAAGCGCATCATCACGAGCAACATCGACATCGCGGGCAGCCCGGAGGTTTTCCTCGACGTCTACGACTTCTACCGGCTCATCAATGCCAAATCGCATATCCGTTCGAGCACGGCGGCGCACAACAGCGCGCGCTTCACCTATGTATCACCCGCCAGCACGCTCGAAGACGGAACGCACCTGGTGGATGGCGGCTATTTCGAGAATTTCGGCGCGGTCACCGCGCGCGAGCTGCTGCGCGCTGCGCTGGTGACCTACCCGCGGGGGGTGCGGCCGATCGTCATCCTCATCAGCAACGACCACGGGCTGTCGGAGGATGACTTGCCGCGGCAGCCGCCCATCAACCCGAAGCAGGTCAAGCCGCAGTCGTGGGCGCACGAGGTGCTGAGCCCGCTGCGCGCGCTGCTGCATACGCGGGACGCGCGCGGTCTTCTCGCCGCCGCTGAGTTGCGCGATGTGGCGGAGCGGGCGGGAGGCCGCTACTTCCAGTTCCGCCTGTGCGACGACCCCAAGCGGCCGGACGTGGCGCTCGGCTGGGTGCTTTCGGACGACTCGGAAGACCTGATGCGAGAGCAGTTGCGCAGCGATGCTTGCGGCAACAAGGCAAGGCTGGAGGAGTTGCTCCAGATGCTCGCCGTGCGCTGAGGCGCTGCAGCAAACGTGAAAGGAACCCCATGCGCGTTCTGAAACCCGGAGTTCAGGGCAGCGACGTCAGGAAGTGGCAGCTCTTCCTGGTCGGCCAGCGCCTTGCGCTCTTCACCCCCAACGGCAAGTTCGGACCGCAGACGCGCGCCGCGACCGTCGCGTTCCAGAGAAAGCATGGGCTCGATCCCGACGGCAAGGTCGGCAACGAGACGCTGGGCCGGGCGATGACCCTGGGCTTCGAGCTGGTGCCTTTCGTGGCGGACAAGAGCAGCGGCTTTCCCAGGGAGCCCCGCTTCAAGCCGCTCGTGGGCACGGCAGCCCGGCAGCAGATATTCGGGAAGTTTTCCTTCGCTCCCGCTCCGCAGCCGGGCAATGCCGAAGCCATCCGCATTACCGATGAATGGGAGGGCGCGAACATCGTCAAGGTGGTGGTCCCGCAGCTGGCCGGCGTGAAGGGAGCCCCATCGGGCGGAGCGGTCCGCTTCCACCGGCTTGCGGCAAAGCAGCTGCAGGACCTGTTCAAGGCCTGGAGCAAGGCACGCCTGCTGAGCCGCCTGGTCACGGGGGACGGATCCTTCGTGGCCCGCTTTATTCGCGGCAGCGACACGGTGCTGTCGAATCACGCTTTCGGATCGGCCTTCGACATCAACGCCGCGTTGAATCCCCTCGGGGTCGAGCCGGCGTTTCCCGGAAAGACCGGCTGTGTGTACGACCTCGTGCGCATCGCGCACGACCACGGCTTCTACTGGGGCGGGCATTTCTCGAAGCGCCGCGACGGGATGCACTTCGAGGTGGCGGAAGTCGGCTAACCGCAGCGGGAGGACGCCATGGTAATCAGCGGGCCATACTGGGATTCGCAGTTGATGATCGAGGACGGCCAGAAGCCCCACATCCTAGCGATCGGAGATTCGTGGTTCTGGTTTCCCAAGAACAACCTGCTGAACCCGATCTTCAACCACTTCAATTCGGGCAAATGCATCCTCGCCATCGGCAACAATGGCGCCGAAGCAGTGGAATACGTGGGGAAAAAGTACCGGGACGCCATTCAGTCGTCACTCGATGCCTGGACGGACAGCATCGAGGCGGTGCTGATTAGCGGCGGCGGCAACGATTTCGCGGGATTGGACGACATGTTCAGGATCATCCGCGCGAACTGCGACGGCTTCAGCTCCGTGGGTGAGTGCTTCAACAACGCCCAGCCCGGCCAGATCTTCGATGAGGTCGCCGAGGCCTACCGGCAGCTGATCGACATGGTCCTCTCCGCCGCGCCGCACGCAAGGATATTCCTGCACAACTACGACCGGGCGATACCGACCGGCAAGGGCTTTGCCGGCCTCGGCAACTGGCTCAAGGAGCCGATGAAGCGGGCGCGTATCGACCCGGGCCTGCACCAGGGCATCGTCGGCTGCCTGCTGTTCGA
>DATFVY010000349.1:0-3364 GCA_035259925.1 Burkholderiales bacterium | reverse complement strand
AACGTCGGGGTCTTCTGCAGGATTCGCGCGATCGTCGAAGCCGCGGTGGTCGCCGAGATCACGGTGTAGCCGTCAGGGTTCGCCGCCTTGGCGATTTCCATGCCGATCACGCCCGCCGCGCCGGCGCGATTGTCGATCACGACCTGCTGCCCGAGCACCTGCGACAGCCCGGTGCCCATGATTCGGCTCAGGGTGTCCACGGAACTGCCCGGCGCGTTCGGCACGATCATGCGTATCGGCCGGCTCGGGTAGTCTTTGGCCGCTTCCTGGGCCACGGCCGGCGCCGCGCCGCCGAGCGCCAGCGTCAGTATCAGTAACGGCTTGCTGATTGTCATCGAATTCCTCCTATTGGGCGTTGTTATATGAGCGGGCTGCCGGGGATGAAGCGGACCTTCATTCTGGCGTTTTTGACAGCAGCGTGCAACCCGCTGGAGGCGGGACCGTGCATGGAACTCGCGTCCGCAATTGTTGTCGCTGGTGCCGTGCTTTGAGACAATTTCGCGATGCTTGCCAGGTCCGCCTTGACGCTGCTTCTCGCCTTGCTGGGCGCGTGTTCGCTGCGGCCGGCGGATCAGCGCGGCGCGCCCAGCGAAGCCGCGATCGTCCCGCTCCGGGCCGATCGCCCGCTGGTGGCGCTCGTGCTCGGCAGTGGCGGCTCGCGTGGCTTTGCCCACATCGGCGTCATCAAGGCCCTCGAGGACGCCGGCATCCACGCCGATATCGTGACCGGGGCCAGCTCGGGTGCCATCGTCGCGGCGCTCTACGCCGGTGGCCGCAGCGGTCGCGAGCTGGAGGAGATCGCCCTCGGGCTGCGGGAGGGCGACCTGGTGGACATCACGCTGTTCAGCAGCGGCTGGGTGCTCGGGGAGGCACTGCAGGAATTCGTCAACCGCATGGTGGATGAGCGGCCGATCGAGCGGCTCACGCGGCCCTTTGCGGCCGTTGCTACCGAGGCCCGCACCGGGCGCATGGTGGTTTTCAACCGCGGCGATACCGGGCTGGCGGTGCGCGCCTCGGCGAGCGTGCCGCGCGTGTTCGTGCCGCCGGTGATCAACGGGCAGGAGTACATCGACGGCGGCCTGTCGAGTCCGGTGCCGGTCAAGATCGCCCGCGCGATGGGGGCTGACATCGTCATCGCGGTGGACGTGTCGTGGTTCGCGCAGGCCCGCGACCCGTCGCAGGCTGAGCTGGCGCGTTACAGCCGCAGCGGGCGTTACGCGCTGCTGGCGGACGAGCTGGACGGCGCCGACGTCGTGATCGTGCCCCGCACCGTCCGCACGCGCATGCTGGATTTCACGCAAAAGGCGGCGAACATTGCCGCGGGCGAGGCCGCGGGTCGCGAAGCGGCCATCCAGGTGCGGGGGTTGATCGCGCGCGCGGCCGCAAAGAAGCAATTGCCCTCCCCGCTGCCCGTCGCGCGTGAAAAGAACTTAGCCGTGACGCCCTAGCCGGACCCGCCGGCTATGAAACACGCGTGGGTCCTCTCCTTGCTTGCCGCGTTGGTCGCGGGCGCGGCGCTGCATGTTGGGCATGCCCTCGCCCAGGTCTCCCATCCGGTCGCCTACGGCGAGGAAGACCGCGACTGGGGCGTGGCTCCGACCGCGCAGTTTCGCACCACGCGTTACCACTCGCCCACCCCGCTCGGGATCCCGGGCGGCAAGCTCGTGACTACCCTCGAGCTGAAAGCCTTGCTGGAGCGCGACCCGCGTCCGTTCGTGATCGATGTGCTCGGCGGCAGGCCGCACCTTACCGTCGCCGGGGCATTCTGGATGAGCGGCGCCGGGGCGGGGGACATGAGCCCGGACGAGGAAAAACGCTTCGCGCGAGCGATCGCCAACTTTGCCGGGGGTGACAAGGCGCGTCCGATGGTGTTCCTGTGCGTGGATGCGGAATGCTGGCTTTCCTACAACGCGGCGCTGCGGGCGATCGGTCTCGGCTATACCAGGGTCATGTGGTACCGTGGCGGCATCGCGGCCTGGCGCCACGCCGAGCTGCCGACGGCGCAATCGGACCCGTTTGCGTGGTAACGGGCACGTGCCGGGAGGGGCATGAAGAAAATCATTATCGTGCATGTTGTGCTTGGGCTGGGCCTGGCTTTGCCGCCCACAGTCGTGGCGCAGGGCAAGCCGAAGCCGGCCGACACGGGCCTGAGCTACGCCGACGAGGATCGGGACTGGGGCATCGCGCCGACGATGCAGTTGCGTACCGAGAATGTGAGCGCTCCCACCCCGCGGCAAATCACCGGCGGGCGGGTCGTCAGGACCGTCGAGCTGCAGAAAATGCTGGCGGCGAAGGAGCGTCCTTACCTGATCGACGTGGCGACGGGGACCCATCGCACGCTGGCCGGCGCGTTCTGGCTGGACGGGGCCGGCGCCGGGAACCTGAACGCGGAGCAGCAGAAGCGCTTCCTGAAGGCGATCGCGAGCTTTGCCGCGGGACGCAAGAACCGGGCGCTGGTTTTCCTGTGCGAGGACGCGCAGTGCTGGCTGGCGCACAACGCAGCGCGGCGCGCAATCGCCGCCAGCTATACCAACGTCATGTGGTACCGGGGCGGCGTGGCAGCATGGCGCGCGGCCGGCCTGCCGATGGCGCAGGCCGATCCCTTTGCGTGGTGAGGGGTTAACCCCTCATCGCTCTCCCCTGTTCGCCTCCGCCGTGAAGCGCGGAACCCAGCGCGGCACGCGCGCCGAGTAAGCCGACCACTCTGGCCCGAACGTTTTCGCGCACCACGGCTCTTCATGCAGAATCACGCGAAGGTGGAATGCCACGGCAACGATAGCCGCATAGGCGGCCAGCACGGGTGAACCGGCGGCAACGCTCCAGCCGCCGACGAACAGCAGCAGGCTGACGTACATGGGATTGCGGGTGTAGCGATAGAGCCCGACGATGACCAATCGCGCGGGTGGGTCCCATGGCGCCAGGGTCCCCCTGCCGGAAACGTAGAAGTCGCGGACGCACCACATCAATCCGAGCAGGCCCGGTCCCATCAATCCTGCGCCGGCCAGCCAGCCTTCCCCGCGCCAGGGATCGCCCGACACCAGCACCCACGGCACGACCGCGCCGAAGACTCCGGGCAGCATCAGGAAGGCGATCAGCGCGCGAGCGAGCATGTCAGCCGGGATCCACGACGGGCGCGCGTATCGTCGCCCTCCGCGGGACCCGCTCCAGGCGCCAGTTCGAGACGGCCCACTCCCAGAACGAATCGATGTTCGATCGAGCGATTTCGCGCGGCGGCTGCTGGCCGAGAAAAGCCAGCGCGCCCAGGAGCGCCGGCAGCGGGCGTGCCGCATCGACCGGGGCGGCGAGCGTCTGCTTCGAGAGCTTTTCGCCGCGCTCGTTCACGGCCACCGGCAGGTGCACGTAG
>DATFVY010000348.1:0-4466 GCA_035259925.1 Burkholderiales bacterium | reverse complement strand
CCGAGCTGGCGCAACCGCGCGACATCGCGCTCGTCGAGGTCCAGCCCCTGCGCCGCGCGCAACGCGGGCCCGGGCAGGTTGTCGCCGAAGGCCGCCACCACCGCCCACCGGCGCTGGCGGCCGCCCAGATGGCGGTCGACGATCAGGCTGGTGCAGATGTCCGGGGCGGTGTCGATGAACGTCCTGAGCCTGGGATCCGGGGGAATCTCGCCGGCTTCGTGATGGTCGAAGTAGCGCAGCCGGGCGCCGGCCGCCAGCAGCCGCTTCACGTCGCCGGCGTTGGTCTTGAGCGAGATGTCGAGCACGGTGAGCTCGTCCCCCGCGGCCGCGTTGACGCGATCGAGCAGATGCACGTCGCGCTTCACGCCGGTCACCAGCACGCTCGCGCGCGGCTCTTCGAGCCGCAGCTGCTGCAGGGCGCAGATGCCATCGGCATCGCCGTTGAAGATGTCATAGAATTGCATCGTGGCCAGTTTACCCGACCGCGGCTTCTCGCAGCATATCGTGAAGCTCGCGTGGATACTCGCCGCCGCCTACGTGCTCGTCGTCGTTTACGCCAGCCTGCAGCCGTTCCGCGACTGGCGCGCTCCACCCGCCGAAATTCTGAATTTCCTGTTCGCGCCGTGGGCGCGCTACGTCACGCTGGAGGACGCGGTGGTCAACTTCCTCGCCTACGTCCCGCTCGGCTTCCTCCTTTCGGTCGGCTGCGGCGCGCGGCTGGGACCGGCCGGCGGGGCAGCCGCGAGCGTGCTGGCCGCGGCGGTGCTGAGCCTGCTGATGGAATCGGTGCAGATGTTCCTGCCCGCGCGCATCGCCTCCAACGTGGATCTGGTGGTGAACAGCCTGGGCGCGCTCTTCGGCGCAATGGCCGCGCCGCTGTTCGCGCCTACGCGTATTCTGGGCGGCAAACTCCATGCCCTGCGGCACCGCCTGTTTGTCGAGGGGATGACGGCCGATGTCGGACTGGTGGTGGTTGGCTTGTGGCTCGCCACGCATTTTCATCCCAATGCGCAGCTCTTCGGGACCGGCGGGATCCGCGCGACCTTCGACCTGCCCGCGCAATTCGCCCACACGCCGCTCCTTGCGCTGACCTGCGAGGCGGTCGTGGTGTTGTTCAACCTGCTGGGTGTCGGGCTCCTGCTCGCGGCCTGCGTGCGCGAGGGCGAGCGCCCCATGCGGGCGGTTGCGGTGGTGGTCGGCGCCGCGCTTCTCATCAAGGTGTTCACGGTCGCGGCGCTGGTGAAGGCGGCCGCGCCGCTGTCGTGGCTCACGCCGGGGGTGCTGCTGGGGCTCGCCGCCGGGTGGCTGCTGCTGCTGGCGGCGGTACGCCTGCCGCAGCGCGGCCAGCTGGCCGCCGCCGCCGCCTGCATCGCCGTTGCCACGGTCGCGATCAATCTCGCGCCCGTCAATCCCTACCTGAGTCCGCCGCCGCGGCTCCTTGCCCGGGGGGCGAGCCATTTCCTCAACTTTTCCGGCATCGCGCGGGCCCTGTCGGAGCTGTGGCCCCTGCTCGCGGTGAGCTACCTGGTCTTCGCCCTCGGGAAACGCAGGAGCGACGTGGCGTGAGCGGCCCCTCGCGACCATCATATATAATCCCGGCATGAGCTACTACGAACGCCACGTCTTCTTCTGCTGCAACCAGCGCACCAACGGCGAGCAGTGCTGCAATGACGCTGGTTCCCAGAAGATGCGCGACTACGCCAAGGACCGCGTGAAGAGCCTCAAGCTATCCGGACCGGGCAAAGTGCGTATCAACCAGTCGGGGTGCCTCGACCGCTGCAAGGAAGGGCCGTGTGTTGTGGTCTACCCCGACGCCGTCTGGTACACCTACGTCGATCAGCACGACATCGACGAGATCATCACCGAGCATCTCCAGAACGGGCGCATCGTCGAGCGGCTGCGCATCTAGAGCCGGGAGATCGCAAGATCGGGAGAGGGGTTTCCATCTCCCGCCCTCACGGGTTTTCCATGTCGTCCGTTGAAGTGCGTCCCATGCCTCCATCGTCGCTCACCCGAGCGATGATCGAAGGGCCGGCGGGGGCGATCGAAACCGACATCAACGACCCGGGCGGCGCGCGCCGCGGCTTTGCGCTGATCGCGCACCCCAACCCGGTGCAGGGCGGCACCAAGGACAACAAGGTCGTGACGACCCTTGCCAAAGCGCTGTTCGGGCTGGGCTACGTCGCCGCGCGACCCAACTTCCGCGGCGTGGGCGCGTCGGCGGGGAAGTTCGACGAGGGCCGCGGCGAGACCGATGACCTCCTGGCCGTGGCCGCCTATCTGAAGCGGGAGTACGGCGACCTGCCTTTCGTCCTCGCGGGCTTCTCCTTCGGCAGCTTCGTCCAGACGCGCGTGGCGAAACGGTTGCAGCCGGAGCGCATGCTGCTCGTCGGTCCGGCCGTGAACCGCTTCCCGGCGGAAACGGTGCCGCCCGCGACCCTGGTGATCCACGGCGAGCACGACGACGTGGTGCCGCTCGCAGCGGTGCTCGACTGGGCGCGCCCGCAGCAGCTCCCGGTCGTCGTGGTGCCCGGCGGGGAACATTTCTTCCACGGACGACTCAACCTTCTGTCGGACATCGTAGTCCAGCATTTTCGTCCCTGAGACCGGTTTTTCATGACTCACCTGCGCGTTGCGGGCCTGCGGAAGCGCTATGGCGACCAGGAAGTGGTCGCGGGCGTCGATCTCACCCTGCAGCCCGGGGAATGCTTCGGCCTGCTCGGTCCGAATGGCGCGGGCAAGACCACCACGCTGCGCCTGTGCCTGGGGCTGGTGGATCCCGATGCGGGCGCCATCGAGGTGCTGGGGCTGCCCGTACCGGCGCAGGCGCGTGAAGCGCGCCGCCGCATCGGCGTAGTGCCCCAGGCCGACAACCTCGATCCCGATTTCACCGTCGAGGAGAACCTCCTCGTCTACGGCCGCTATTTCGGCCTGCCCGACGCGGAAATACGGGGCCGCATCCCGGCGCTGATCGAGTTCGCGGGCCTCGGCGCGCGCTCGGGCTCGCGCATCCAGACGCTTTCCGGCGGCATGAAGCGGCGGCTCACGCTCGCGCGCGCGCTCGTCAACAACCCCGACCTGGTGTTCCTCGACGAGCCGACCACGGGGCTCGACCCGCAGGCGCGCCACCTGATCTGGGAGCGCCTGCGGCAGCTGCTCGCCCAGGGCAAGACCATCTTCCTCACCACGCACTTCATGGACGAGGCCGAGCGGCTGTGCCACCGGCTCGCGATCATGGACCGGGGCCGCATCATCGCGCACGGCACCCCGCACGAGCTGATCGCAGACCATATCGAGCCGCAGGTGGTCGAGGTCTACGGCGACGGCGCGCAAGCCTGGGCGCACGGCTTCGGCCGGGCGCGCAGCGAGCGCTGCGAGCAGACCGGCGAGACCGTTTTCTGCTACACGCACGACGCCGATCCGCTGGTGCGGGACCTCGAAGGCAACAAGAACGGCCTGCGCTATCTGCACCGCCACGCCAACCTGGAAGACGTCTTTCTCAAATTGACCGGCCGCGAGCTGCGCGACTAGCGCACGGGGTGATTCGTTACTCGTTCTTCGTTATAGGTGTCTTGCGGTTGTCAGTTACCAGGAACGAGAAACGAGCAACGAATCACTTTTTGAATAGCAGAGGCGAGGATCCATGATGACCACCAAGATAATGTCGCTCCCGGAATTCAGCTTCCGCTACCTGCACGTCTGGCGCCGCAATTCCCTGGTGTGGAGAAAGCTCGCGATTCCCTCCATCCTCGGCAACCTCGCCGACCCCATGCTCTACATGCTGGGACTGGGCTACGGCCTGGGCGCAATGCTCTCGGACGTCGGCGGCATGTCGTACATCGCGTTCCTCGCCGCCGGCACGGTCTGCTCGAGCACCATGATGACCGCGTCCTTCGAGGCGATGTACTCGGGGTTCTCGCGCATGCACGTGCAGAGAACCTGGGATGCCATCATGAACGCGCCGGTCACGCTGGACGACGTGGTGCTCGGCGAAGCGGTGTGGGCGGCGAGCAAGAGCCTGCTCTCGGGCACCGCAGTACTGTTCGTAGCCTGGGGGCTGGGCCTGAGCCAGTCGTGGCTGGCGTTGTGGGTCATCCCGATCGTTTTCATCACCGGGCTCGCCTTCTCCGGCATGGGCCTCATCATGACGGCACTGTCGCCGAGCTACGATTTCTTCATGTACTACTTCACGCTGGTCATGACCCCCATGATGCTGCTGTGCGGAGTCTTCTTTCCCCTCGCACAGCTGCCCGCGACTATCCAGGCGGTCACCCAGGTCCTGCCGCTGACGCATGCCGTCGAGCTCGCGCGCCCGCTGATGTACGGCGCCGTGCCGGCGGATGTCGCGCTGCATGTCGGTGTTCTCGCGGCCTACGCGATCGCGAGCATCTATACCGCCCTGGTTCTGACCCGTCGTCGCCTCCTGAAGTAATATGGAGAAAAGGACCGGTCACTGGTCACCGGTC
>DATFVY010000347.1:0-3167 GCA_035259925.1 Burkholderiales bacterium | reverse complement strand
TCAGGAGAATCCGACCCAACAACAGACTGCCGCGAAGCCCTTCAAGCCCGAGGAGTTGGAGCAGATCGTGGCGCCGATCGCGCTCTACCCGGATTCGCTGGTGGCGCAGATCATGATGGCATCCACGTATCCGCTCGAGGTTATCCAGGCCGCGCGGTTCGCGAAGGACAACCCGAACCTCAAGGGCGACGCGCTCAACCAGGCGCTCACGAAGCAGTCCTGGGACGACAGTGTGAAGTCGCTCGTCTCGTTTCCACAGATCCTCGCGATGATGAACGACAAGCTCGACTGGCTGCAGAAGCTCGGCGATGCCTTCCTCAGCCAGCAGAAGGACACCATGGACGCGATCCAGCGTCTGCGGGCGAAGGCGCAGGCCTCGGGCAACTTGAAGTCGAACGAGCAGCAGAAGGTCATCGTGGAGCCGGCGGCGGCCGCACTGCCGCCGCCTGGTCAGCCGCCACCTCCGCCACAGCAGCAGACGGTGATAGTGATCGAGCCGGCAAATCCTCAGGTGATCTACGTGCCAACCTACAACCCGACAGTGGTCTATGGGGCGTGGCCTTACCCGGCTTATCCGCCGTACTACTACTATCCCCCAGGTTATGTTGCCGGGACCGCGGCTATCTCGTTCGGTGTGGGCATGGCGGTCGGCGCGGCTGTCTGGGGCGGGTGCAACTGGAACCATGGGAGTGTCAACGTCAACGTCAACAACTACAAAAGCTTCACGAATAATGTGAACACCGTCCAGAACAGCAACAAGATCAGCACGACGAGCGCTTCGGGCAGCAGCCAGGAGTGGCAGCACAATCCCCAGCACCGCCAGGGAGCACAGTACCGCGACCAGGCGACGCAGCAGCAGTTCAACAAAGGCTCTTCCCCCAACGCCTCCTCTCGCGAGGATTATCGTGGCCGGACCAGTGCTGGTGGCGCCACCGGGCAACCCGGGGCCGGCGGCTCTGGAGCCAGCGCCGGCGGGCTTGGAAGCCAAGGCAGCGGCCAGCGAAGCGGTCAGGGCGGAGCATTCGAAGGCGCCGGGCAAGGGCACAACACGAGCCAGTTCAGCCAGCGAGGACAGTCGAGCATGAGCTCGGCGCGGGCCAGCGGCTTCGGCGGGGGTATGGCCAGCCGCGGCGGAGGGCGCCGCTGATGAAACACCTCGGGCTCGGGCTTGCTCTAGTGTTGGCACTGCAGTCCGTGTGCGGCGCCGAATCCGCGCAACGGCGTTTCGAGTCGGCCGACGCTGCCGTCGCTGCGCTCATCTCGGCCATTCGGACCCCCGACCGTAAGGCTCTCGTCGAGATCCTTGGAGCCGAGGGGCGCCCGCTGGTCCGCTCCGGCGACGAGGTCGCCGATCTGGGGGAAGCCCGACGGTTCCTCGCCGAGTTCGACCAGTCGCACCGGCTCGAAGGCAGCGGCGGCCGGCTAACCCTGTACGTCGGCCGCGACGATTTCCCGTTCGCCATCCCGCTCGTCCCCGATGGCCCGAGCTGGCGCTGGGACACCGCGGCTGGGAGCGAGGAGATTCTCAATCGTCGCGTCGGCCGAAACGAGCTCGGCGCGATCCAGGTGTGTCTGGCCTACGTCGACGCCCAGCGCGAGTACTACTCCGAGGACCACACCGGCGCCGGTATCCTGGAGTACGCTCAGCGGCTCGGCAGCACCAAGGGAAGGCACGACGGCCTCTACTGGAAGGCGCAGCCCGGCCAGGCGCAGAGCCCCCTGGGTCCACTGGTGGCCCAGGCCAAGGGTGAAGGCTACCTGACGTCGCGCGGCGGCGCTACGGCCCCCTATCACGGCTATCTCTATCGCGTGTTACTCGCGCAGGGCCCCGATGCGCCTGGTGGCGCCTACGATTTCGTCGTCAGGGGTCACATGATTGGGGGATTCGCACTCGTCGCGTTTCCGGCCCAGTACGGCGCCTCTGGAGTCATGACGTTCATTGTGAGCCACGACGGCGTCGTTTACGAAAAGGATCTCGGCCCCAACACCGCGCAGTCAGCCGCCGCGATCAAAGCGTTCAACCCCGATCGGACGTGGCGGAAGGTCGAGAACTCGAAGGGCTCCAGCAACTAGGCGACCTGCCGGCAGCCGGCAGGCTTGTGGATGCGCTCGGTCGAGGCCGGGAACTTGACGAGCTTGTCCGTGGGCCGGCGCGGCCGCGTCACGAGCTCGCCGCCGCAGTTCGGACACCTGCCGCGGAGCACCGTCGTCGCGCACGTCCGGCAGAACGTGCACTCGAACGAGCAGATCACCGCGTCCGAGGAGTCCGGCGGCAGGTCGCGGTCACAGCACTCGCAGCCCGGGCGAAGTTTCAGCATGCCTGCCTCCCGTGAATGCAGAAGCGCGCCGCGGACTATCGGGCCGCCGCCTGCACGGCCTTGTGGTAGACGAGATCGGCGGAGACCACGTCCTGGACCGCGACGCCGACTGATTTATAGAGCGTGATCTCCTCCGGCGACTGGCGGCCGGGCTTCTGGCCCAGCACGACTTCACCGATCTCGGCGAAGATCTTCCCCGAGGCGATGACGTCTCCTGACTCCTTGGTCGCGGCCTCGCGCGACTCGACGTAGAGCTTGGCCTTCCGGAGCGCATCGTCGTCGAGCTCGCGCCAGGTCGGGCGCGGCGCCCCGACCGCGTTGATGTGGGCGCCCGGCGCGAGCCACGCGCCCGACAGCACCGGCGTCTGCGACGTCGTCGCCACCACCACCACGTCGGCGCCGCGCACGGCTTCTTCCGCCGACGCCGCCGCGCGGATCCCGAACTCTTTGGCGAAGGCTGTCGCGTTCCGCGGGCTCCACACGCGCACCTCGCGGAAGGTGCGCATCAGGCGCATCGCCTCGAGATGGCTCCGCGCCTGAACGCCCGAGCCGAGGATGCCGAGCACCGAAGCCTCCGGCCGCGCGAGGAGCCGCGTGGCCACCGCCGAGCCCGCCGCCGTGCGCATCTCGGTGATGAGCCGCCCGTCCATCGTGGCCAAGGGCTCGCCGGTGTCGGGCTTGAACAGCAGGATCATCGCGTGATGGCTGGGGATGCCCTGGTTGTTCGGATAGAACGCGACCAGCTTGGCGCCGAGCGCGCCCGCGTACGCGGGCATGAGCCCGAGAAAGCCCTGGTGCTCGGCGACCGGCAGCATCACGCGCATGGGCTGCACGACCTTGCCGCTGGAG
>DATFVY010000346.1:0-2511 GCA_035259925.1 Burkholderiales bacterium | reverse complement strand
TGCGTGTTCGAAAAGCGCGGCGTCCTTGCCGCCCTGTTTTACGAGGCTGTCGGACCAGCCCTGTATCGTCTTCAGCGAAGCCAGCACCGACTCGAGCCGGACGTCGAGCAGATGGTCCGCGTAGCCCTCGGGAAGCCGGACATATCCCACGAGGCTGGCCCAGTCGTGCCCGGTCATCTGCCGCTTCTCGTACAGAGCGAGGCGCGCCTGGTGCAGCGCGATACGCACGTCCTGTCCCCCGAGCAACGCCTTGTAGAAAGTCTCGACCATCAGGTTGGACCCGGGTACCGTAAAAGGGAACTGCGAAGCCACAACGACAGGGAATCCCAGCTCGTGCAGCCCGTGGGCGATGCTGCGCTTGGATGTGATGGTGTTGGTCAGGTTTGCAGCGTCGCAGGTCGCCAGGGTCACCACGACCGTGTGGCCGACCAGCGGCTTCAGGGCCTGCTCGATTTCCTCCGGGGTTGCGGCGTGCAGATCGCCGCCTTCGTCATGCAGCGCCATGCCGAAGTGCTGCTTGTGTGCCTCTCCGACCGGATAGCCGTGCGCCAGGAAGTGCACGTGGGTAAACGGTTTCTTCTCTTCAACGGCGGTTCGGCACGCCTTTTCAAGCTGCGCGAGGGTCGCCTTCGCCAGCGTCGCGATCACCGCTGCACCACTGCCGTCGCCCTGCTGTACCGCCATCCAGGGGCCCAGCGCCCTGCGCAGGGCAGCTTCGTGCTCTGCGGACGGCACATCGCCCGCGCCCGGTGGGGCGGCCCACGCATAAAGCAGCCGCGGCTTCGCCGGCCACCGAACGCTCGCTTCGGCGAAGGCGCCGCGGACGCGTCGGGTGAGCACTACCGCCGGGTCTGCTCGCGCGAACAGTGGGGCTCCCTTGCCGTCGGTGGCCGCCTCGAAGGGCAGCGCGGCCACCTCGGCCGGGTTGACAACGAGGTCGAGCTGGAGCGGAAAGCTGGCGCTCGACAGCGCGCCCAAGCTGTGGGATCCGAGCAGATTCGCAGCAATCTCGCCGATCTCCTTCAGGGCCGCCAGGCGCTTCTCGGCATCGCCCTGGTAGCGAAGCTCGCGCGTCAGGTCGAGAAAGCTCTCCTGGTCCAGCGGCGAGTTGAACTGGCGAATCGGATACTCGGCGCCGGCTGCCACCAGGTACGGGTCGCCCTCGCGCCACATTCCCGTTTTGAGATTGTTGAGACGAAGAAATTCGAGGAGCAGCGAGCGCATATTCCGTTTCCCTTCCCCGGCGCACGGGCGCGCAGCCGGACCTGGTTAGCGCCACTCCAGTACGATGCCTTCGGCATCCGACGCTGGATACGAGACCTTGTAGCCATATTGCTCGCGCAACGGCTTGCTGTCCCAGACGCCGTTGTACTGGGTCCGATAGTTGAAACTGAGCTCGGGCTGTGGACCGCCCCATTTGATGACTCGTGCCACGGCCTGCCGGTCGGGATGCCCGAAGTAGGCGCCGCTTGTCGAGAAGAGCCACTTCTTGCAATCGAGCGCCTGCAGGAACTGTCGACTCACGTTGGCCTTGCTGCCGTGGTGCGGCAGCTTGCACGCGTCCACCGCGAGCCTCCCGCCCCCAGCGAGCCGCTTGATCGCCGCCGTCATGATCCCCGGATGGGCATCCCCCGTGAGGAGCAGGCGGCGGCCTTCGAACTCCGCGAGCATCGCGATGCTGCTGCCGTTGGCCTTGGCGGTGTCCTCGGAAAAGGCTTCGGCCGCGAGTGCCTCCACATCGGGACCGCCGAGCAGCTTGAAGCCTTCCGGCGACTCCACTTCCCCCGGACGAGGCTGGTTGGGGTCGAGCCCCGCCTTGCGCACCTCCTTCTCCCATTCGGGCTTGAGCTCGGCCAGCTTGCCGGGCGTAGGCGAGAGCAAGGTCAGAACGAGGCCGCCTTCGATCTCTAGACGCGGCAAGTCACCATCCGCCTTTACGACAATGGCGGCCGCTTTGAATTTTCTGTTCCACGGCCGCTTGACCAGAAGATCGGTGAGCCTCTCGCCCTGGACGGGGCCGAGGGTCTCGGGTTTCTCGTCCGGGAGATGCCGATAGCCGTTGAACCAGATGTCCTTTGCCTGGAAGCGCGTCTCGCTGTCCTCCAGCAATTCCAGGATTCCCGTTATGTGGTCGGCGTCGATATGAGTGACCACCAACAGCTCGAAACGCCGCTCCTTCTCTGGAAGGCCGCGGAGCCTCTCGCACAGGGCGCGCTTGTAGGTGCCCACCGCCCCGCCATCGATCAGCACCCGTCGCGGAGCCTTAGGGTCGCCGAACTCGATCCACAGGCAGTCTCCGTGTCCGGCCGGCAACATCTCGATCCTCAACATTGCCCGCTCCTCCCAACTCGACCACAGCAGTGTTCGTTCTTCCGGCAACCGCACGCTATGGCACCCTATGGGGCTGCCAGCGTACCTAAAGCATAAAATGCAAGAGCCTGCGTGGCATCAGACAAAAGTAGTATGAAGTCGGGCAGCGACTCGCGGCAGGGCGGAGTGCCCGCACCGGTC
>DATFVY010000345.1:0-3399 GCA_035259925.1 Burkholderiales bacterium | reverse complement strand
AAGAGGATCTCGTGCGGCAGCAGGCTCTGCAGCTGCCCCTGCGCCCACAGGAAGAACTGGTGGCTCTTGCGCACCTGCAGCGAGGACTCGACCACGAACAGGTAGTGCTCGAGCTCGCGCGGGCTGAGCGTCGCGGGCTCCTGATCCATCAATCGGGAGCCGCCATTGCCGGGCAAGCCCGCCGCCGGCGCCACCGGCGCCGCCACGGCGACCGGCGACATTTTCAGGCGCTCGCCCTGGCCCGCATCCGGGTGGACAGCGACCAGTCTTTCGGGTGAATTCTTCATGGTGATCAGGCGCTCCCTATTTGCGCTGCGCGGTGCCGCCAGACTCCTGGGTCGGCGGCGTCAACGGCGGTTGCCCCACGACCGCCGAAGCGGGAATGGGTGCTCCCAGCGGCTGCGGCACGCCGGGCGCCGCCGCGGTCGCCTCCGTGCGCCCTGCCTGCGGGCCGTGCGAATCCGAGTACGCGAAAAGCCACGCGGCATAGCTCTCCGCTTTCTCGAAGGCGGCGTACTCGGGCGGGAAATTCGCCCGCTTGAGCGGCGTTTTCCTGGAGAGACTGTAGACGCCCATGATGCCGTCGCCGGGCCCCTTGACGAGACCCCATTCGCGCTGGCCCGTCATCGGATCCGGGTAGACCTTCCTCAGGTAGCGGCGCGTCGTGGGATACCGGCTGTCGCGCACCAGGTCGTCGAGCGATTTCGGGAATTGCTTGCCCGTTCCCGGCGTGCTCTCGTAGTACTGGGTAATCGCCCGGCGGATTTCGTCGCCCGCGAACAGGAGTTCGCGCTCCCTGTCACGCTGCACGGTCGTTTGCCACACCTCGCCGGTCAACGCGAGGCCCAGGCCGACGAGCGCCACCGCGATCAGGATCCCGGCGTAGGTGAAGCCGCTTGCGCGCGAGCGTCTGGCGGCTCTCATCGTCTCAGAATTCGGCATAGGGCTTGCCATCGGATGCCTTCCCTTCGGCGCCGCTCCTCACGTCATAGACCTCGCCCTTGATCTCGCCCCGGGCGGCGGATTCCTGCGGTGCCGGCACGATGGTCCAGGTCGTGGTGCTTTCCGTGATCGGATCGACCGGCAGGCTGCGCAGGTAGCGCTTGTCGACCAGCTCGGGCAGGCTGTCTGGGTACTTCCCGTTGTCGGTGAAGAACTTGTCGATCGCATCGCGGGTCGCCGCCAGCGTCTGCTTGAGCGCGGCCTCCTTCGACCTTTCCAGGCTGCCGAAATAGCGCGGCAGCGCGATGGTCAGCAGTGTCGCGATCAGCGCGAGCACGATCAGCAGCTCGACCAGCGTGAAGCCGCTGCCCGGTGACGACTGACGACTGACGACTGACGAGTCGCGCGCGAGTCGGGTCGGTGCTTGTCTCCAGTCACCGGTCACAAGTCACCATTCCTTGTAGGGCACGCCGTTCAGCCCGATGCCGGTCGACAGCGAGTAAACGTCGAAGATGTCGGCGCCCTCGGCTGGCGCGTTCGGCGGGCTCGCGTAGCTGCGCTTGCCCCAGGTCTCGGCACTGCGCCGGTCCGCATCGGCGTACAGCGGGTCGCGCGGCAACCGCCGCATGAAATAGATCTTCGGCTTCTTCGGGTTCTTGATGTCCTCGACCCCGTTCACGAGCGCGTCCAGCGTGCGCGGGTAGCCGGTTTCGTCCGCTTTTTTCTCGACCTTGCCCTCGTCCGCCGCCTTCTTGTAGGCGTCGATCGCCTCGCGTATCTGCCGCAGCGAAGCGCGCAGCTCCTGCTCCTTGCTGCGCTTGACCACGAGCTCGCCCAGCGGCAGCGCGACGGAGGCGAGGATGCCGATGATCGCGACCGTGATCACGAGCTCGATCAGCGTAAACGCGCGCGTCGCCCGCCGTGATGGGTGATGCGTGATGGGTGATGGGTATCGCATACTGGTCACAGGTCACCGGTCACGGGTCACCGCGGCTGGTCGAGCAGCGTTTCGGGCCTGGTATCGAGCGCCGGCGCGGGCTTTTCAGCCGCCTGCGGCCGCACGATGTTGAGGGCCTGCGGCGCGGGCGCGGGCGCGGGCACGGGGTTGCCCGCGCTGTCCTGAGCCTCGGCGCTTTCCACCCGCAGCGCTGTCTGCACGGCGTCCTTCGCGACCACCCGGAACGTGATCTGGGCGGCCGGCTGTCCCGGCACCGAGGCGCCCGGCTGGGCGAGCCGCACGCGCACGCGACCCGGCCCCGCCACGGCGGCCGGCTCGGCCCCCGGCTGGCCGACGTATTCCAGCAGCGTGGGGTCGAACACGACCTCCAGCGTCGCGCTGGTGCCGCCGGCGCCCGCCAGGGCGACGCGCGCCGAGAACTGCGTGCCGGGCTGCGCCTCCTGAGGCGCGCTGAGACTGATGGCAACGGGCTGCCCCGCAGCCTGGCCGTTCGGCCGCGGCGCAAGGCTCGGGGCTCTCGCGACTCCCGGCGCCCCGCTCGCCATCGCCAGGTTGCCCGCTCCCGTCGGACCGATGGTGAGGGGCGGCGCGCCCACCGAGGCGTCCGTCCCCGAGAAGTACTCGGCGACGACGTAGTCGGGCCGCGTCAGGTTGCGCACGACGCGCGGGGTGATCAGCAGCACGATCTCCGTCTTGACCTTGTTGTCGAGATTGCTCGAGAAGAGGCGGCCGACGAGGGGCAGGTCACCCACCAGCGGCAGCTTGTTGGCGGTGCGGCGTTCGTCGTCCTGGATCAGTCCCGCGAGGACCTGGGTCTCGCCGTCTTTCAGCCGCAGCACGGTGGTGGCATTGCGCGTGCCCAGCTGATAGGCGATGCCGCCGCCGCTCACCGGCACTTCCTTCACGATGTTGCTCACTTCGAGGCCGACCTTGATCGCGACGTCCCCTTCCAGGTGGATGCTGGGCTCGACCTCGAGCTTGAGCCCCACGTCGAGATAGCTGACGGATGACGACACGCCGACGTTGGCGGTGGACGTGGTCGTAATCACGGGGACGCGGTCACCGATGTGGACCCGAGCCTTTTCCCGGTTCTTGACGCGGATGCGCGGGTTGGCAAGAACGTTGGTGAGGCCGTCCTGCTGCCTGATATTGAGGATGATCGGCGGCGTCGCGACGAACGCGACCAGGCTGGCGTCCGCGCGCTGCAGCAGCGCGAGCTCCCCTCCCGCAGAGGGCACCGTCGCGGGATCCTGCCACTGGACGCGGTCGGGAAAGCGCACGCCCAGCTCCTGGATCTTGCTGGTGCCGACTTCGAGCACTTCGACCTCGAGCACGACCTCGGGATCGGCGAGGTCCTGGGTGGCGATCAGCTTCTCCGCGAGGCGCACCGCGTTCGCCGTGTCCTTCATCACGAGCAGGTTGAGCTTTTCGTCGATGTAGATGTCCCGGGTCTTGACGACGCTGCGGATCAGGTTCAGCACCTGCTTCACGTCGGCATT
>DATFVY010000344.1:0-3629 GCA_035259925.1 Burkholderiales bacterium | reverse complement strand
GGCGATCCGATGGGGCTGCACCTCGAGCGTGTAGGCCGAGTAGTTGTGCGCGAGCACGATGCCGTTGCGATCGGCGATGAGGCCGCGGTTGGGGGCCACCGGCACGATGGAAATGCGGTTCGCCTCCGCCAGCGTGTAGAGCTCGCCGTGCTTGACGACCTGCAGGTAGACGATGCGCCCGGCGAGCAAGAGAAACATGGCGAGCACGAAGCCGGCCGCGATCACGAGCCGCACCCGGAAATGGTGAATCTCAAGCTGGGCGTTGCGTATTTCGACGCCGGGATTTATCGACAGCCCGTTGCTCATGAAATCGAAGCGCCTCCCTTGCTCGCGCTATCGGGTATCAGATCTTTTTCCATTCGAAAGTCACAGGTCGGGATCCGTCCGCGGGCGCTGCGGCAGCTTGAGCAGCACGCCCAGGGGTAGCCACAGCGCGCCCGCGGTGAAGCTGCCGATGAAGTACTGTAAGCCGGGGAATTCCGCGCCGGCCGCGAGCCGGATGGCAAGCACGATGAGATCGTTCATCAGCAGCAGCACCACGACGTGGAGCACCTGCGGTGTGCCCGAGAACATGCGCACGCGTCGGTGCAGCACGATGCCGGCGTAGGCGAGGATGGAATAGGCGAGGGCGTGCTGCCCGAACAGGGAGCCGTCCGCGACGTCCATGAACAGGCCGAGCACCCAGGCGGAGACGAAGCCCACCTTGCGCGGCTGCTCGATGCACCAGTAGAGCACTACCAGCGCGACGAAATCCGGCTTGATCCACAGCCACGCGCCCGACCAGGGCAGCAGGTTCAGCATCAGCGCCACGGCAAGCGACAGCGCGATGTGCGCCGCCTTGACGGGCAGCAGGATTTCCTGCGGGGCGAAGCGGGCGTCCGCCATCAGCCGGCCTTCCCCTTCTTGGCTCGCGGCGGGGCCTTCTTGGCGTCCACCGGCCGCGGCGGGAAAGTGCTGTCGCTCGCCACCACCAGGACCTGGTTGTAGTTCGCGACGCCTCCCAACGGCGTGCAGGTGATGCGCGCGAAGATCTGGGTCGCGCTGCGCTCGACCTGCGTCACCTGGGCCACGGGCAGGCCAGCCGGGTAGACGCCGTCTATGCCCGAGGTGACGAGCTCGTCGCCGTTCTGGTAGTCGGCCTGCACCGGCACGAAGCGCAATTCGAGGGTCCCGTCGCTGCCGGTCCCGCCGACGACCGCGCGCAGGCCGTTGCGCACGTTCTGCACGGGAACGAACTGGCTTTTGTCGGTGACCAGCGTCACCTCGGAGAGCCAGGGATAGACGCGGGTCACCTGGCCTACTACGCCGCGGTTGTCGACGACCGGCTGGCCGGCCCTTACGTCGTTCTGGGAGCCGCGGTCGATGATGATCTTGCGCGTGAAGGGATCGCGCGCGGCGTAGAGCACCTCGGCGACGTGCAACTTGACCGGCAAGCGATCGCGCGCGGCGAGGAGATTGCGCAGCTGCGTGTTCTCCGCCTCCAGCGCCTTCAGCCGCTGCAGCAGGGCGCCGTTCTCGAAATTCTCCCGCGCCAGCCGCTCGTTATCCGCGCGCAGGGAGCTGTGGGTGACGAAAAAATCACCTATGCGCTGCACGATGCCCGCAGGGGCGGCCGCGATGCGCTGCAGGGGGTAGAGGATGACGGCGGCCACCTGGCGTAGCGAGGCCAGGTAGTTGAAGCGGACGTCGGCGACGAGAAAAGCGAGAGAAAGCGTGGAAAAGATCAGCAGGCGGGCGAGCGGCGTGGGGCCCGTCTTGAAGAACGGCGGTGGAGAATGTTCCATTCAGGGTTCAACGTTCCAGGTTCCAGGTTCAACGTTCAAGGCTCGCCGCGATGCACCCCTGGAACTTGGAACTTTGAACCTGGAACGGCACCGCCCGGTGTCAGTCGTTCGTGAAGATGCTCGCCAGCCGCTCGATTCTCTCCAGCGCCTTGCCCGAGCCGCGCACTACGCAGGTCAGCGGGTCTTCCGCGACGATAACCGGCAATCCGGTCTCCTCCATGAGCAGGCGGTCGATGTCGCGCAGCAGCGCGCCGCCGCCCGTGATGACCATGCCCTTCTCGGCGATGTCGGCGGCGAGCTCCGGCGGAGTCTGCTCCAGCGCGGACTTGACCGACGAGACGATCTGGTTGAGCGGCTCGTTCAGCGCCTCGAGGATCTCGTTGGAGGAGATGGTGAAGCTCCGGGGGATGCCCTCGGCGAGGTTGCGGCCCTTTACTTCCTTCTCGCGCACTTCCGAGCCGGGGAAGGCGGAGCCGATCTCCTTCTTGATCTGCTCGGCCGTGGTCTCGCCGATCAGCATGCCGTAGTTGCCGCGGATGTAGTTGATGATCGCCTCGTCCATCTTGTCGCCGCCGACGCGCACCGAGCCCTTGTAGACGAGTCCGCCGAGCGAGATGACCCCCACCTCGGTCGTGCCGCCGCCGATGTCCACCACCATGGAGCCGGTGGCATCGCCCACCGGGAGGTCGGCGCCGATCGCCGCGGCCATCGGCTCCTCGATCAGGTAGACGCTGGACGCGCCGGCGCCGATCGCGGACTCGCGAATGGCACGGCGCTCGACCTGCGTCGAGCCGCAGGGCACGCAGATGATGATGCGGGGCGAGGGCTTGAAGACGCGCGAGTTGTGCACCTTCTTGATGAAGTGCTTCAACATCTGCTCGGTGACGGTGAAATCGGCGATGACCCCGTCCTTCATCGGGCGGATGGCGGTGATGTTGCCGGGGGTGCGGCCCAGCATCTGCTTCGCAGCCAGGCCCACTTCCTGGATGACCTTCTTGCCATTGGGCCCCCCTTCCTGGCGGATCGCGACGACCGACGGCTCATCGAGCACGATGCCCTTGCCGCGCACGTAGATGAGCGTGTTGGCGGTGCCGAGGTCAATCGCCAGGTCGTCGTTAAAGTAGCTGCTCAAGAAACCCAACATAAATCGTTCCACCCAAAGGGATTTGGGCCGTTGCGCCCGGGGGCTATGATACTCTATGCAGCTTCGATTTTTAAGCCTTCCGGACTAGTTTCGACATGGCGCTGAAGCTGGAAGACGTGCAGCGCGCGGCCGACCTCGCGCGGATCGCGGTGGACGAAGCCGAAGCGCGCGCCGCCCTGTCGCAACTGAACGACGTATTCCGGCTCATCGCCGAGATGCAGGCGGTGGACACCCGCGGCATCGAGCCCATGTCCCATGCGCGGGACCTCGTGCAACCCCTGCGCGGGGACAAAGTCACCGAGACCGACCAGCACGCGAGTTTCCAGTCGGTCGCCCCGCACGTCGAGGGCGATCTCTACCTCGTGCCCAAGGTGATCGAGTAGGCGTGGGTCACCGGGGATGCACCGCGCCACTATCAAGAGCCTGTCCGCCGACCTCGCGGCCCGCAAGCTCTCCAGCGTCGAGCTGACTCAGCATTTCCTCAAGCGGATCAATGTCCTAGGCAAGAAGTACAATTGCTTCATCACGCTCGATCCGGAGGCCAGCCTGAAGCAGGCCCAGGCGGCGGACCGGATGCGCGCAGAAGGGCGGGGCGGACCCCTTACCGGTATCCCTGTCGCCCAGAAGGACATCTTCTGCGCCAAGGGCTGGCTCACCACCTGCGGCTCGAAAATCCTCTCCAACTTCAAGTCGCCCTACGA
>DATFVY010000343.1:0-2238 GCA_035259925.1 Burkholderiales bacterium | reverse complement strand
TCACGCATCTCGAGCCCAAGGTCGACGTGTGCGAGAAGCGCTACGTTTTCGATGCAGAATCCACGGACCGCTTCAGCCCCGCCGAGCGTTGCCCGGCCTACAAGGTAGCGGAGGACATCGCGGTCGCCGTGCGCGAGAAGCAGCGCCGTGACGAGATCGAGAGCGTGGAGCTGATCAACCGCGGCATCCCGACCGTGCCGGTTACGACCGCCCGCGACGGCGGCATGAATCCGACGTTCCTGGCGGCCGTGAGGTCGCAGCGCGATTCAGGCGGGGGGATCCGCACCGCCTCGGGCACCATCCCGGCCCATGTCAATCCGCCGGAGGGCGACGGCGACGACTAACGCGCTCGAGCGGGCGCCCCTCGTCGGCGCGCGCGAGCAAAATCGGCGGTACGTCGGGGCCGAGCGCCTTCGCAGTCCTCAGATTGATCACCAGCTCATAGCCGCTTGCCGGCTATGGCGCCTCCTGGATCCCGCGGGCGAGGACGGCGCCGACAACGCCGGCGAGTGCAATCATCGTCAGCACGGCGATGAAACCGCCCGACGCGAAAGCGATCGCGCCCAGCGCAACGCCAGCGCTGCCGCCAAGAAAGGTGGAGGCGTTGACGATGCCCGAACCCTGCCCCGCTTGCCCGGGTGACAGAACCGAAAGCGCCAGCCGCGGTGCTGAGGCATAGGGCAGAGCGAGACCAGCGCCCATCGCCAACAGCCCGACCACCAGCAGAACGATATCGCCCAGCGCGACGGCCGCCGCGATGACGGCGGCCGCGATCACGATCAGCGCCATGCCAGCCGTCATGGCGTTGCGCAGCCTGACGCGGGCCGCCACGGCGGACGCCGACAGGGCGAGCGCGAGCAGCGCGACGCTGAGCGGCACAAGCAAGGCGCCCGCCTCCAGCGCGGTGAGACCGAGTCCGTCCCGGCTCTGCGCACAAAGGTTGAAGTAGAGCAGCAAGCCCATGATGCTGAACATCGACAGCGAGCCAATGGCCACGCCCAGCACGAACCCTCGGCGTCGGAAGAAGCTCAGGTCGAGCAGCGGTGCCTCGGCCCGCGACTCCACGGTCAGCAGCAGAACGAACGCGGCCGCGGCCAGTACAAGCGGAGCGATGACGGCGAGCGGTGCCGCCCGCGCTTGCGGCACCGCCTGGAGCCCGTAGACCAGCGACACCATGAACGTGGCGAGCAGGACGAACCCGATCCAGTCCGCGCGCCTGCCCTGCGCGCGCTGAGCGCGCGCGGTCACCGAGCGTGCAGACGCCAGACCGGCAAAGGCGGCCAACATGAGCAGGACGTTGAGCCAGAAGATTACGCGCCAGCTTGTGACGTGGGTGAGCGCGCCGCCGAGCAGCGGCCCGATGCTGAAGCCCAGCATCAGGAACCCGGTCCAGGCGCCAATCGCTGCGCCGCGGCGCTCCGGCGCCGCGCTGGTGTCGACTGCGGCCAGCGTGCTGGGCACCGCGAAAGCTGCCGCGAGGCCCTGGAGGCTGCGGCCAGCAAGCAGCGCAGTCTGCGTGGCCGCCGTGGCAATGATGCAGGACGCCAGCGCGAACAGCGCCAATCCAGCGAGCGATGCCAGCCGTCCGCCAAACCGGTCCGCCGCCTGGCCGCCGAGCACGATGCAGGCCGCGGAGGCGACCAGATAAGCATTGACCGCCCATTGCAAGCCGGCCGGGCTCAGCGAAACCTCGCTCCGCATGGTCGGCAGGGCCGCCATGATGGCCGTGCTGTTGGCGCCGACCGCCAGCATCGCCAGGCACGACGACCACAGCACCGCAGGGACGCCGAGCCGCCGCTCCGCCGTGGCATGTGAGAAGATGTGCTTGCGCATATTCGGCGCGGGCGGGGATTTGGCCTGATTGGCGCGCTGCGGACCGTAGCATCCCCTCCTCGCTTTTCAACTTGCTGCGATCGCTCCAAAAGTCGCGTCTCATCGATAGCGGCAGGTACTCGTTCCACCTCGTGGGTGCCAAACCGAAGTGGTGCGATCATGACGGGCGTCGCTACCCGGTGAAAGCCCTGATTGTGCCATCACCAGTAAAAAGATGCCCCGGCTGGCTTGGGGCGGCGCCGGGGCACATTCGCTGGGTGTTGGTGGTCGGTTGGTTTAGACCGACGCTCGCACCCTACACCTGTTGGCTTACAGCGACCTTACGTGGATGGATTTGTTACGCGCGGCGCTTATTGCGCGCTCAATCCCCGGAAATCACTCTGTCGCCAAGCAAAAATTATGGGT
>DATFVY010000342.1:0-2693 GCA_035259925.1 Burkholderiales bacterium | reverse complement strand
GGAAATGTGGGTGAACGTGCTCGATACCGGCGGCCGCCAGGCGATGCACAACCATGCCAACAGCTTTATCTCCGGTGTCGTCTACCTGACCCCTACCCACCCGGATTCACGGACGGTGTTCATGAAATCTCCGGGCGGCGTTGAGTTCTCTTTCAAGAATGACCACTCCGGTGTGACCACGGGAGCGTACAACGCCGACAAATGGATCAGTCCCACGCCCCAGCCGGGCGACCTCGTGCTGTTTCCCAGCTACCTCATGCACGCGGTCCCGCCCAACCCGGGCGAGCGACGTATCACGATGTCCTTCAACGCGATCCCGGCCCGGCTGGATTCCTGGGGCTACGCGATTTCGTTCAGCGGCTGATGGGACAACGCGCGACGTCTATCGTCGATGTGACGCCCGCGTCGAAACCCGACGCAGCGCGCCAGCGCTTCGCGCTCGGCCTGATGGTGGCTTCGGGCTTCGCCGCCCTCGGCTACCAGATCGTCTGGACGCAGCAGGCCGCGATCTGGCTGGGACACGAAGCGGCGGCCGTCCTGGCGGTCGTGGCCGCCTTCTTCGGCGGCCTCGCGGTCGGCGCCCTGGCGCTGGGACCGCGCATCGACAGAAGCGGGCGCCCGGCACTCTGGTACGCGGCGTGCGAGGTCGTCATCGGCCTCTGGAGCATCGCGCTGGCGTTTCTGATGACGCCAGCCGGCCAGTGGCTGCTCGATCTCACCGGGGAGCAGCCGACGGCCGCCTGGCAGTGGTCGGTCGCTTTCCTCGGCACCTTTGTCCTGCTGCTGCCGGCCACGGCGGCAATGGGCGCCACTCTGCCGGCCATGGAGCGGACGCTGGCGCAGCTGCGCCGCGAGGGTTCGTCCATCGCCGCCCTCTACGCCGGCAACACCTTCGGCGCGGTCGCCGGCGTGCTGGCCACCGCGTTCTGGCTGATGCCCGAATACGGGCTGGTGCGCACCGCCGCTGTGTGCGCGGCGCTGAACCTGCTGTGTGCCGCCCTAGCGGTTCAACTGTTTGCCCAACCTGATGCCGCCGCGCCGGCGCCGCCGCGGCAGGGAGCAGAGGGAGCCTTGATGCTGCTCGCGGCCACCGGCCTGCTGGGCATCGGCTACGAAGTGCTCGTCGTGCGGGTCCTGAGCCAGGTGGCCGAGAACACGGTCTACACGTTCGCGATGCTGCTGGCGGTGTACCTCGTGGGCACCGCGCTCGGCGCCGCGGCGTACCAGCGCTGGACGGAACGGGAGAGGCACGGCCGCGATGGCGATAACGGGGTGCGCGGCCGGCTGCTCTGGATGCTGGCCGTAGCCTGCCTGCTGGGCACAGCGAGCCTGTGGGGCGCCGAAAGCCTCAAGGCGCTGGTGCTGCGTGTGTCTGGTCCGGGCATGGCGGCCGCCCTGGCCGCGGAAGGGGCGCTCGCGGTAGCGGCGTTTCTGCCGCCCACACTATTGATGGGCGCAGTCTTCAGCCACCTCGCCACGAGCGCGCGCGCGGGCGGAGTGAGCTTCGGACGTGCGCTTGGCGTCAACACACTCGGCGCCGCGCTCGCTCCCCTCCTCTTCGGAGTCATGCTGGTTACCGCGCTCGGGCCCAAGCTCGCGCTGCTGCTGGTGGCGGCCTGCTACCTCGCGTTGTCGCTGCGGCGGGCATGGCCCGCACCGGCACAATGGGTGACGGCGGGTGCGACTCTGGCGCTGGCCGCATGGGCGCCGACACTCGCTATGGTGGACGTTCCCGATGGCGGGCGGCTCGTCAGCCACGCGGAAGGGGCAATGGCCACCGTAAGCGTGGTGGAGGACGGCGGCGGCGTAGCGCGCCTGCACATCAACAACCGGCAGCAGGAAGGCAGCAGCGCAACCCTGATCGCCGATGCCCGGCAGGGGCTGCTGCCGGTCCTGCTCCACCCGTCGCCGCGGCGCGCGCTTTTTCTGGGGTTGGGTACCGGGGTGACCGCGTCCGCGGCGGCCGAAGACCCGGGGCTGGAGGTCGACGCGGTGGAACTCCTGCCCGAGGTGATCGAAGCGTCGGCGTACTTCATTCGCGCGTCCAGGGACAACCCTCGCCTGCACCTGATAGCCGCCGACGCGCGGCGCTTCGTGCGTGCGACCCGGGGCCGCTACGACCTGATCGTGTCGGATAACTTCCATCCGGCGCGCAGCGGCTCCGGCTCCCTCTATACGGTGGAGCACTTCAGGGCCGTGCGGGAGCGACTCGACGCGGACGGCCTGTTCTGCCAATGGCTGCCGCTGCACCAGCTCGACCTCGAGACGCTGCGCAGCGTCGTGAAAGCCTTCATCGCCGTCTATCCCGGCGGCTGGGGAATGCTCGCCACCAACAGTCTGGAAACGCCGGTTCTGGGTCTTGCCGCGCTCAACGGCGCGGATCGCTTCGACGCCGGGAGGGTGCGCGAGCGGCTGGCAGGGATCGCCATGCCCCGTTCTCTCGCCGAATTCGGGATCCAGGATGATCTGGCGCTGCTCGGGACCTTCATCGCCGGTCCGCGCGCCCTTGCGCGTTTCGCCGGCGACGCTCCCCTCAACACCGACGACCGCCCGGTGGTTGCCTATAACGCGCCGCGCATCACCTACGTTCCCGATTCGCTGCCGCGCGACAGGCTCATTGCCCTGCTGCGCGAATTCGAGATCAGCCCTGACGAGCTACTCGCCGCGCCGGCCGATGCCGCATGGCGCGCCCG
>DATFVY010000341.1:0-4554 GCA_035259925.1 Burkholderiales bacterium | reverse complement strand
GTCAACCCGAAGCGGCTGCAGGTCAACGCGTTCGCCGCGAACAACCCCGCCGGTTTCGGCCTGATGCAGCGCGACCGCTCGTTCTACAGCTACGAGGACCTGGAATCGCGCTACGAGCTGCGCCCGGGCATCTGGGTGGAGCCCAGGGGCAAGTGGGGAGCGGGCCGCGTGGAGCTGGTGCAGCTGCCGACGCCTGACGAGACCAACGACAACGTCGTCGCGTTCTGGGTTCCGGCGACCCCGCCCAACGCGAAGGAGCCCTTCGATTTCGAGTACCGCCTGCTGTGGCAGAAGGAAAAGGAAGCCGCGCCGCCGCAGGCCTGGGTAACGCAGACGCGCCGCGGCATGGGATATGCCCGCCGCGGCGAGCAGAGCGCTGCGTTCATGATCGACTTCGAGGGACCGGCGCTGAAGAAGCTCCCGCCCGACGCCAGGATCCAGGGCGTGTTCTCGAGCGACGCCAACGGCCAGATCCTGGAGAGCATCGCCTACCGCCACGACGTCACGGGCGGATGGCGCGTCGCCCTGCGCGTGAAGCGCGCCGACGACAGGAAGCCGGTGGAGCTGCGCGGCTTCCTGCGCAACGGCAGCGAGACCCTCTCCGAGACCTGGACCTACACCCTGGCCGTGGACTGAGCATGCCGCTCGACGATCCGCAACCGCCCGGCTCGCAGCCGGTCATCACGCTCGACCGGCACGGCCAGCCGCGCATCGCGACGACGCCCCCGCTCAACCGCACGCCGATGGCGCCGCGCCCGTGGCCGCGCGGCGCGCTGGGACGCCTGCTCGCGCCGCAGGCGCGGAAACGGGACACGCCGCCGCACAGCGCCGAATCCCCCGATCCGCGCGGCCGTTGGCACCGCGTCGCCGCGCTGAGGCGCGCGGGCCTGGTGAGCCTGGTGCTGATGCAGACCGTGGTCGCCACCAGCTACATGGCGTCCGTCGTTCCCTACCAGGGACGCCAGCCGCTGGAGATCGCGGTACTGGTGCTGTTCGCGGTGCTGTTTGCGTGGATCTCGGCCGGCTTCTGGACGGCGATGGCGGGCTTCGCCGTGCTGGCGCGCGGCGGCGACCGGCACGCGATCTCGCGCAGCGCCGCGGGCGACGCGACTATCGGCGAGGACACCCGCGTCGCGATCGTGATGCCGATCTTCAACGAGAACGTCGCCCGTGTGTTCGCCGGGCTGCGCGCGATCCGGGAATCGCTCGAGCTCACGGGCCGGTCCGGCCATTTCGATTTCTTCGTGCTGAGCGACAGCAACGATCCCGACACTTGCGTCGCCGAGACTCATGCCTGGCTGGAGCTGTGCCGCGCCGTGAGCGGCTTCGGGCGCATCTACTATCGCCGGCGCCGGCACCGCATCAAGCGCAAGAGCGGCAATATCGCGGATTTCTGCCGGCGCTGGGGCAGGAACTACCGCTACATGGTGGTGCTCGACGCCGACAGCGTGATGACGGGCGCGTGCCTGACGCGGCTGGTGCAGCTGATGGAAGCCAATCCCAACGCCGGCATCATCCAGACGGTGCCACGGGCGGCGGGCCGCGAGACGCTGCATGCGCGGGTGCAGCAGTTCGCCGCCGGCGTCTACGGCCCGCTGTTCGCCGCGGGCCTGCATTTCTGGCAGCTCGGCGAGTCGCACTACTGGGGGCACAACGCCATCATCCGTGTCGCCCCCTTCATGCGCTATTGCGCCCTGGCCCGCCTGCCCGGCAGAGGCTCGCTCTCGGGCGAGATCCTGTCGCACGATTTCGTCGAGGCCGCACTGATGCGCCGCGCCGGCTGGGCGGTGTGGCTCGCCTACGACCTGCCGGGCAGCTACGAGGAGATGCCGCCCAACCTGGTCGACGAGATGGCGCGCGACCGCCGCTGGTGCCAGGGCAACCTGATGAACGTGCGCCTGTTCCTGGAGAAGGGGCTGCACCCGGCGCACCGCGCCGTGTTCATGACCGGCGTGATGGCTTACCTGTCGTCGCCGCTCTGGTTCCTGTTCCTGCTCCTGTCCACCGCGATGCTCGCCGTGCACACACTCGGCGTGCCGCAGTATTTCGTGCACCCGTACCAGCTGTTTCCGCTGTGGCCCGAGTGGCGGCCGGAGCGCGCCATCGCGCTGTTCAGCACCACGGCGACGCTGCTGTTCCTGCCCAAGCTCGCCGCCGTGCTCCTCATGTGGATCCGCGGAGCGCGCGGCTACGGCGGCAGGTGGATGCTGCTCGACAGCGTCCTCGCCGAGATCGCCTACTCGACGCTGCTCGCCCCGATCCGCATGTTGTTTCACACGCAGTTCGTCGCGCGCGCGCTTGCGGGCTGGAACGTCCAATGGAAGTCGCCCGCCCGCGAGGACGCGCAAACCACCTGGCGCGAGGCGCTGCGCCGCCACGGCTGGCACACCCTGCTCGGCGTCGCCTGGGCGGGCGGCGTCTACTGGCTCAACCCATCGTTCCTGTGGTGGCTCGCGCCGATCGTGGGAGCGTTGATCGTCTCGATCCCGCTATCGGTGTATTCGAGCCGCGTCGCGCTCGGCCGGCGCCTGCGCCAGCACTTCCTGATCCCCGAGGAAACGCACCCGCCGCGCGAGATCACCCGCGTCGAGGAATCCGTGAAGACGGCAAAGCCCGCGCCGGATTTTGCCGCAGCGGTCGTAGATCCTGCCGTCAACGCGCTCGCGTGCGCGACCGCCGCGCCGCGGGCCGGCACGGCCGAGAAGCCGCGCCGCGAGCCCCGGCGCGTCGCGGAGCGCGCCCTCGCCGAAGGGCCGAACGCGCTACCCGCGCCGCAAAAGCTGCTGCTGTTGAGCGATCCGATGGCGCTCGCGAGCCTGCACGTGGCGGTGCGCAACCATCCGCAGCGGGCGCGCGCGTGGCGCAACGATCGGCGTCACCCTGGCGGCCGCAGCCGCGGCCCCGGAGCACGCCGGCGCGAAGGGGTGAGGAACGAGGGGATACTCCCCTCGTAGCTCCCCTATCCCGGCTGGGACTAGGCGATCTTTACGACCACCTTTCCGAGCTGGGCATTCGATTCGACATACGCTTTTGCGGCAGGCAATTCATTGAAGGGGAAAACCTTGTCGATCAGCGGCGTGATGCGCCCGTCGGCGAAGCCGGGCAGGACGTCGCGGGCAAACCCGCGCATCGCCTCCGCGCGCTCGGGCGCGCTCATGAGGGCGTTGGAAACCCCGAAGATCTGCAGGCGCTTGCCGTGCACCGTCTCGAGGTCGATCTCGGCGCGGTGCTGGTCGTCCACGTAGCCGATGATCGCGATGCGGCCCTTGTTGGCCGCGCAGCGCACCAGCTCCGGGAACACGCTCCCGCCGATCAGATTGAGGGCCACGTTGAAGCCCTTGCCGCCCGTCGCGGCGAGCACCTTGTCGGCAAAACCGCCGCCCGCGGCGACGATGCCGGTATCGAGGCCGGACGCCTTGAGCTTGTCCAGCTTTTCCTTCGAGCGTGAAAGGCCGAGCACCGTCGCGCCGAGGTACTTGCCGATCTGCACCGCCATCACGCCGACGCCCGAGGCGGCGCCGGCGACGAGCAGCGTCTCCCCGGCCTTGAGTTTCCCGTACTGGCAGATCGCTTCGTAAGCAGTGACGGACACGATCGGCACCGCAGCCGCCTGCTCCCACGAAAGCCGCTGCGGCTTCGCCGCCGCCTGCGCGGCCCCCATCACCACGTATTCCGCGAACGAACCGCGTGCCCGGCCCAGGATATTGTCACCCGGCTTGAATGCCGTGACGCCCTCGCCCACCGCCGCCACCTCTCCCGCGCAGTCGCCGCCCGCCGGATGCGGCTCGTGCACCGCGTGCAGGGTGATGCTGGCGAGGATCTCGCCGCGGTTGAGCGAGGCGGCGCGCACCTTGACCAGCATCTCGCCCGCCTTGGGCTGCGGCTGCGGGACTTCACGCGGCTCGAAGACGGTTTTTCCATTGACGGATTTTATGTAGTAGCTCTTCATCTGCTTTCTCCCTCTCCCGGGTGATGACTGACGACTGATGACTGACGACAAATTCCGGCGCAACCGTCAGCCGTCAGCTCGTCAGTCGTCACTTCTTGCGAAAATCAGCGACGGAACGTGCGTAGCTCCCGTCGCGTAGCTTAAGCGCCCGTGTAACGGGCTTGGTGGCCCCGAACGTGTTGATCACCGCCGAATGCTTGCCCGCGCCGCCGATGACCGCGATGAGGATGTCCTCGGGGCGCCGCACCATGTGCACCGGCGCGTCGTTGCCCGCGCCCGCGTACTGGTCCTTGTAGGTGACGCGCAGCCGCCGCTCGATGTTCTCCTTCGAGAAGCGCCCGAGCGGCAAGTGGGCGTGCTCGTATAGAAAGCGCCTGGCCCGGGCCTTGTCGTAGCCGCCGTCCGCGACCGTCCTGGCGTGCTCCGGCCCCATCACGACGAGCGGCTGCGCCTCGTAGTAGATGTCGTTGTTGCCGGTGCCTGCCATGGTGCCGGCGATGGTCGTGAGGATGCCTTCCGCGGTGATGCTCTCGTGATCGTTGACGTTGTGCGGCGGCTCGGCGCCGAGCACCGTGACTGCGCTCGCCTCGCGCGGCAGCCCGCGC
>DATFVY010000340.1:0-2216 GCA_035259925.1 Burkholderiales bacterium | reverse complement strand
TGGTGGTCCTGGTCGACGAGGCGGATCGCGAGAACGAAGGCGATCTCCTGATCGCCGCCGAGTTCGTGACGCCCGAAGCCATCAATTTCATGGCGCGCTACGGTCGCGGGCTCATCTGCCTGACGCTGACCGAGGCGAAATGCCGCAGCCTCAACCTGCCCCTGATGACCGTGACCAACCGCTCGCCGCTGGGCACGAATTTCACGGTCTCGATCGAGGCGGCGCAGGGGGTCACCACCGGGATTTCGGCCGCGGACCGCGCGCGCACGGTGCAGGTTGCGATCCGGCCGGACGCAGCGCCGGCGGATCTCGTTCAGCCCGGACACATTTTCCCGCTGATGGCGCAGGACGGCGGAGTGCTGATGCGGGCGGGGCACACCGAGGCCGGATGCGACCTGGCGCGGCTCGCGGGACTTGCGCCGGCGGCGGTGATCTGCGAGATCCTCAAGGACAGCGGCGAGATGGCCCGGCTTCCGGACCTGATCGAGTTCTCGGGACGGCACAAGCTGCGGATCGGCACGATCGCCGATCTCATCGAGCACCGCAGCCGCACCGAGGCGCTGGTCGCGCGGGTGGCGGAGCGCGACGTGGAGACCGCGCACGGGCGCTTGCGGCTTCACATCTACAGCGAGCGGGTCGGGGCGGCGACGCACCTCGCGCTGGTGAAAGGCCGGCCCGCGGCGGCGCGGGAGGTGCTGGTGCGGGTCCACGAGCCCTTGTCGGTGATGGATCTTCTCGACGTGCGCAGCAGCGGCAGCCACTCCTGGAACTTCAACGACGCGCTCGCCGCGGTCAGCCGCGCGGAATGCGGCGTGATCGTGCTGCTGCACCGGCAGGAGACGGCCGAGGACCTGCTGCAGCGGGCGCAGGCGGGCGAAGGCGGAGCGGCCGCGCCCGCCATCGCACTGAGGAACTACGGCATAGGCGCGCAGATACTCAGGGACCTGGGCGTAAGAAAGATGCGGCTGATGGCGTTGCCGCGCCCCATGCCCAGCATGGCCGGCTTCGGGCTCGAGGTCGTCGGCTACCTCCAGCCGGGGTCAAAGCCGTGAGGGCGAAGCTCCTGCACCTATCTCCCGCTCTCCCGCCCTCCCGCTCTCCCGGCCTCTAGATGGCGCGCAAAGACGACAGCAGCACGCCCGATCTCGACGGCACCGGCCTGCGCGTCGGCATCGTGGTGAGCCGCTTCAACCGGAAGGCGGGGGAAGGATTGCTGTCGGCGTGCTCCGCCGAGCTGGCACGGCGCGGCGTGCGCGAGTCCGATATCCGCGTCATCACCGTGCCCGGCGCGCTGGAAGCACCGCTGGCCCTGCAGAAAATGGCGAACACCGGGAAGTACGACGCGCTGATCGCCCTGGGTGCCGTGATACGCGGTGAAACCTATCACTTCGAGGTGGTTGCCGGTGAATCCGCCAGCGGCATCGCTTCCGTCGCGCTCGACAGCGGCGTGCCGGTGGCGAACGGCATACTGACTACGAACGACGAAGGCCAGGCGCTCGCCCGCGTTGCGGAGAAAGGCGCGGACTGCGCGCGCGTGGCGATCGAGATGGCCCGCCTGCTGAAGAAGCTGGATGAAAGCTAACCGCCGCCGCTCGCGCGAGTTCGCGCTGCAGGGGCTCTACCAGTGGCAGCTCTCCGGCGGCGATCCCGCCACCATCGCGCGCCAGCTCGGCGAAGCGAAGGGCTTCGACAAGATCGACGGGGATTACTTCAGGATGCTGCTCGAGGGAGCGGTAGGCGCGGCGCTCGAGCTCGAAAAAGCGATCACGCCGCTCCTCGACCGCGAATACGCCCGGCTCAGCCCCGTCGAGCGCGGCATCCTGCTGCTCGCCGGCTACGAGCTGGCGCACCGGCCCGAGGTGCCGTACCGCGCGGTGATCAACGAGGCGGTCGAGCTTGCCAAGAGCTACGGCGGCACCGACGGGCACAAATTCGTGAACGGCGTGCTCGACAAGCTGGCCAGGCATTTCCGCACGGCGGAAATGCGGTAAATCGGGAATCGTGAGTCGGAAATCGTGAAATCCACCAACGCGCGATTTATGCTTCTCGATTCACGATTCACCATTCCCGATTCACGGGCCGTGTGATGGACCCTCGTCTGAAGAAACGCATCACGATGTTCTACGTAGCGGGCGTCATCAACGCCTTCCTCGGGCTCTACGTCGTCATCGAGGGACGCGCCTTCCTGGCGCCCGACACCGTGCGCTGGCTTGCCC
>DATFVY010000339.1:0-2424 GCA_035259925.1 Burkholderiales bacterium | reverse complement strand
GCCGATGGATCCTTGGCGGCGATGCAATCGAGCTTCGCCGCGTCGAGGGCGGCAGCGAGCTGCTTCGCGAGAGGCGCCGATTTGGATTCCTGAGCGAACGCGGTGGACGACAGCAACAGCAGGACGACGGCGGCGGTCGTGAGCAGCTTCATGAGGGCGCCTCCCGGGGAAACAGTCCTTGAAACCGCTGTTCTACCACCAAATTCACTAAATGAATAGCGCGTCGTCGTCCTCGCTGCGCCGAGGCCGGCCGTGAGCCCCGTGCCGGACGTCCCGGAGCGCATGGAGGGCCGCCCTGAAGGCGCTCAGGAGCGCCCGGCCCTCGCGGACCGGCTTGCCCAGGGCGGTCTGGACATTGTCGAGGGCCGTCTCCAGCCGCATCGCCAGGTCGGCAAAGACACGGTCGGCGCGCTCTACTTGCTGGGTGGCCAGGGTGGAGGCGCGCGCGGCATCGCGCCCAATGGCGTCGAGGTGAACGAACAGCGGCTTGATCTCCCGTTCCAGCTGGTCGGCGAGCCGCTCGACGCGCCGCGCCACACGGCCGGCGGCGACGATGACGGCAATTTGCGTAATCGCGATGGCGAGCGTCGCGACGGCGATGATGCCCAGGAAGACGTCAGCCCATGGGCTCACGCCTCGTCTCGCACCCGCGCCTGTTGGTATGCCTCGCGTCCCCGATCGATGGCGTTGGACAGCGTCTCGCGACCCTGTGCGAGCGCCTCGCGCCCTTTCGCCGCCGCCTCCGCCGCGCGGGCGCGGCCCTCGCGCGCCTTCTCGCCCAGGTAGTCGCGCGTGTCGCGACCGCTGGCCGGCGCGTACAACAGGGCCACCGCCGCGCCGCTCACCGCGCCCAGAAGGAAGGCGAGAAGAATACTTCCCGCTCCGGCGCTTTCATCTCGTGCCATTCTCGCCTCCTCGTCCCTACAGAGATCTCTAGAAGATGCTGACCTTCACGTTGAGATACTTCTTCGGATCTTTGCTGATAGCAGTAATCAGCGCGCGCAGGTCGTTTACCGCACCATTCATGTTCTCATATAACTGCCGATCTTTCAGCAGCCGCCCGGCCGTCCCCTCGCCTTCGTTCAGTTTCAACATGATCTGATCGAAACGGTCGGTGACCGAATTGAGGCGATTGAACAGCGTCGCGTCGGTGATCAGCTTGCCGGCGGTCCCCTCGCCGCGATTGAGACGATCGGTCAACTCCTTGAAGTTGGTCGTCGCACCCGTCAACGCCTGCGAGAACGTGTCGTCGTTCAGCAGCTTGCCGAGGCTGCCTTCGCCGGCATTGATACGCCGCGTCAGCTCCTCGACGTTCCTGACCGACGCCTCGAGGCTTTCTGCGGCCTTCGGGTCCTTGAGCAGCTTGCCGAGCGTGCCGCGTCCCTGCTGGAGCTCGCGCGTCATCTGTCCCGCGGTCGCCACGAACTGCTGCAGCTCGACGTACAGCCGCTCGTCGGTCATGAACTTCCCGGCGGTGCCTTTGCCCGCCCGCACGTCGCGCAGCAGCCCGTTGATCTGGTCGATCCCCTCGCTGGCTTGATCGGCGATATCGGCGAACGCCTTCGGCGTCCGGCCCGGCGTGATATAGCCCCAGTCCGGCAGCGGCGTCCCCCGGGTCGATGGCGTGATGTCGACGGCGCCTTCGCCGAGGAGTGAAACCGATCCGAGCCTGGCCACCGAGGCCGTCGTGATCTGGTTGCGATGCTCCTTGTTCACTTCGAGGACGAGGTCCACCTCCTCGCCGGCGATTTCGATCCCTCTGACCGAGCCGACCTCGACCCCCGCGATGCGCACCGGCGACCCGACGCTCAACCCGATGGCGTTCGGGAATCGGGTCTTGAGGTGGTAGCGCTGCCAGAAGAAGCCCTTGGTACCGGTGAGCGTGAAGATGGCCACGGCAGCGATGGCAATCGCCACACTCGTCAGCACGCCGATTTTCAGTTCCGACCAGGCGAGAGAACGTGTTCGCGGCATAACCGGGTTCCTCTTTGGTTCGTCGTTCGTGGTTCGTCGTTCGTCGGTCCAGCCTATGAAAGAAACGTTTGAATGTAGGGATCCGTCGACGCCCGGAGCGCGTCGGCATCCCCTTCGAAGATGATCAGGCCGTCCTTGAGCATGATGAATTCGGCCTCCCGCTCCTTGTCGCGTGTCGCCGGCACGACGCTTACCTGGCCGTTCGCTTCGCGCTGCGCCATGTGCGTCGCCACGTAGAACGCATCGCGCAGCTGATGCGTCACAACGATCGAGCTGACGTTTTCCAGATCGCGCAGCTTGATGATCTCTTCGTCAACGGTGGTCGCGGTGATCGGATCGAGCCCGGTGGTCGCCTCGTCGTACAGGAGAATGCGCGGCTTGAATGCCATCGCCCTGGCAATCGCCACGCGGCGCCGCTGCCCGCCCGACAGCTCGGAAGGCATCTTGTCG
>DATFVY010000338.1:0-6633 GCA_035259925.1 Burkholderiales bacterium | reverse complement strand
GCCCATGGCCATGATGTAGAGCAGCCCGCCGATGATGGCCAGGTTCTTCATGAAGTGGTTGAACTGGTTCTGGAAGTCGGCTGGCCCCACCGCCCAGAAATTGTGGAACACGAGCGTGGCGGGGATGGTAAAGACGATGAGAGCCAGCGCGCCCCAGCACGCGTGCCAGCCGACCAGCACCATCAGGCCGCCGGCGATTTCGCACACTATGGCCGCGACGAGCAGGAGGTCCGGCATCGGCATCCCCACCTTCGCCATCAGGCCCGAAACCGCCGCGAACCCGATGATCTTGTGGTAACCCGATATGAGAAATATCGCGGTGATGAAGATGCGTCCGGTCAGCGGGCCGAACTGTCGTACCAGATCGCACAGGGCATGCATGAGTCCTCCCGGTCGTACGTGGCGCGAATATCCTACGCGAAAAAGCAAGTCGGCGAGCACATTGCTCGCCGACTGGCCGCGATGGTGATGAGTGATAGGTGATGACTACGACAACCCGCCAGTCACCGGTCAGGCCACTCCGTTTTTCCTGAGCCACGCCCGCAACCGCTTCCAGCCGTCCTCGGCCTGCTCCTTGCGGTAGCTCGGCCGGTAGTCGGCATGGAACGCGTGCGGCGTGTCGGGATAGGTGTGGATGTCGGACTTCTTGCCCGCGGCCTTGAGCGCCGCGCGCATCTTGTCCACGGTGTCGTTGGGAATGCCCGCGTCAGCTCCGCCGTAAAGACCGAGCACCGGGGCATTGATGCGGTCCACCACGTCGATCGGATTGGTCGGCGTCATGTTGTTCTTGTCACCGACGACACGGCCGTACCAGGCCACGCCCGCCTTGACGCCCTGGTTGTGCGCCGCATACAGCCAGGTAATGCGGCCGCCCCAGCAAAAACCGGTGATGGCAAGCTTGCTCTTGTGCGCGAGGCCCAGCCCGCGCGCCCACGCGACGGTCGCGTCGAGGTCCGACATCACCTGCGCATCGGGCACCTTGCTCACGATCTGGGCAAAGATCTCCTTGTTGTCCGAGAGCTTCGACGGGTCGCCCTGGCGGTAGTAGAGCTCGGGCGCCGCCGCGACATAGCCGACCTTCGCGAGGCGCCGGCAGACATCCTTGATATGCTCGTGCACGCCAAAGATCTCCTGCACCACCAGCACCATCGGAAAAGCGTTGCCCTTCTCGGGATAAGCGACGTAGGCCGGGATCGTGCCGCCCTTGACCGGGATGCGCACCTCGCCCGCCGCGATCCCCTTGGTGTCGGTGACGATCATCGTTTGGGCGCACACCGGCTGCACGGCGAGCGCAAACCCGGTGGCAAGACCCGACGCCATGAAATCGCGGCGGTTCCAGGTTTCCTTGTTGGTCACCAGAGCCAGCAGGTCTTCGCGCATTCTGTCGTTCATGCTTTTCCTCCGGGAGAGTAGGGACCGAGCCGCAAGGCTATTGCAAAGTCCCTTCGCGGGCAATAGACAGCGGGCGCCGAGGGATTATTCCCGGCAAGCCGCTGTGCCCGTCAAAAGCGGACGCTCATCCCGGCCACGGCCGCCCAGTCCGCGGTGAGCTGCACGCCGTTAACGTACTGGTAGATCGGCAACTGCACGAAGCCGAAGAGCTGGAGGTTCTTCACGATCACGTAGCTCAACCCCGGGCTCACGAACACGAATTTGCCGCCGCTGTCCTCGGGCTCGGCTTCGCTGCCCTTGTCGCGGTCCTTGTAGAGCGCGTTGAGCTGGAGCATCAGCGTCAGGCGCTCGGTGGTGGCCCAGCGGTAGCCCACGTCGAACCCCACTCGCAGGCCGGGCTTGTAATTCTCGAAGCTGTTGAGTGCCTGCTGCGCCTGCAGATCCGCGAACCACGATGAGCCGGACCCGAGCATGCGCGTGTAATAGGCGCCCAGTATCAGGTCCGTGGTCCCGGTCCCCGGCTGGAGCGAGCGCTCGGCGAGGTCGCCGTCGTCGTTGCGCACGTCGGTATCCCCCGTGGGCAGCTTCAGCCCGAAATTCACGCCGAAGAAATCGAGGCGCTGCGCTTCCCGGCTCTCGCTCTGCCACTGGCGCCGGCCGACGACGCGCACGTCCCCCAACTTGGTGAAGTTCCAGGTTTCCAGGAGCTGCTGCCCCATGTGATTGTGGATGTGCTCGTGGCTGCGGTCGACCACCGGCAGCGTCGCCGATACTCCCCATTGGGGATTGAAGGTGTAATCGAAGGTGGCTAGCCAGTTGCGGTTGATGGTGCGGACCTCGTCGTGATGCTGCGGGATCTGGCCGACGGCGACCTTGTCGCTGCCGGCCCGCGGCTGGTCCTGGTCTATGTACTCGAAGCGCAAATCGAAGCGCGCTCCCGGCTCGGTCCATGCCCCTTGCACGTTCCAGCTGGTGTTCACCATGCAGAATGCGGCTCCGCACGAGGCGCGGGTTTCACTCGCTGCGCCGGCGAGCGCTGCGGCGCCCAGCAGCCAGCATATCGAACGATTCATAACCTTCTCCAGGTCGAGCGATGCAATACGTTTGTCGGCGGCGCATGTGCGCCGCACGACGGTTGCCCGCTGCCGTCGCCGGCGGCGGGTGCTCCGTGACGATCAGGAGAAGAAGGGAGGAGCGCGCGGGAGAACGACGGACGGCGGCGACAGCGGCAACAGCGCCGTCCCGGGAGAAGCCGGAACTACCTGCCGTGTAAACGACTGAATCGCAACGATCCAGCCTGCGCCAAGGACGATCGGATGCTTGCCGCTGCCGGGGCAAGCGGTGCGCCCGCCGCAGCAACAGGGGTTGCCCGGGCTGCCCGGGCACGTCGGCGACCAGCCGTGCGCGGTGCCTGCGATGCCGGCTGCGGGATCAACCGGCTGCGAAACGGATCCGCCAGTGCGATCGTGAGGGTCGTGCGCGTAGGCCGGCTGCGGCGCCGACGCAACCAACGCCGCTCCCGAGAGCAGGAGCAGCGCCAGCCAGCGGGAGCAAGCGAGCCGGATCTTCACGGCCCGGTTTTACCACGGAAGCGCGGACAGAGCGACAGCGAGGCCGGGGATAGTCCGTTTGGCAGGGGTTACGCGGCCGGGGCATGCCGCCGGCGGGGCACAGTGTCGCGCAGCGCGCCGGCGGCGCGAACACCCCTGCCGGGGCGGCCGCGCAGGCCTTCGATGTAGAGATCGATCAGTTTTTCGGCCTGGCGGCCGAGATTCACATAGTTGCGGTTGGCGAGCCAGGACGAGATCAGCCCGAAAATCAGGGCGTCGAGTCCGATGGCGGCAAGGCGCGGCTCCACGCTCTTCGGCAGCTGTCCGCGCTTGACGGCGTTGCGTATAGCCTGCTCCGCGCGATCCACGCAGCTCTTCTGTATTCCAAAGATGCGGTCGCTCACCCCCGCCATTTCCCCCAGGTACTCGCACTTATGCGTGACCACGTCGAACACGCGCTGGCATTGCGGGTCGGTCGCGGTGCGCTTCAGCGCGTTCACGGCGCACGCCTTCAGCGAGGCGATCGGGTCCTCGACGGCGTCGTCGCTGGTGCGTGCCACCATCGCCTCCATCGGCAGCGTGACGCGGTTCACCATGGCCGTGACGAGATCACTCTTGTCCTTGAAGTGCCAGTAGATCGCGCCGCGCGTGACGCTCGCCGCCCGAGCAATATCCTCGAGCGACGTGCGTGACACGCCGTGCTCGCTGAATACTCGCTCGGCCGCGTCGAGTATGCGGCTACGCGTTTCCTCGGCTTCGTCCTTGGTCCGTCTCACCACGTTGTGGCGCTCCTTGGCGCGATGCGGGACCGGCCACGACAGGATACCGGCCGCGGCCCGCTGACAGTGAAATTCCGAGACGAACGATGACTGTAATGGCCCCTTTGGACCATTACTGTTGCGCTCCGTCTCTTTACATACATACACGATTGTATGTAAACTGCGGTTCCTTTGCAAGGTCTCATCAGTAACACGACACGAAGCACGTCCAAGAGAAAGCAGAGCACGCATGAAGACACGCATCGCACTGCCTTTGTTGCCGACACTGCGCGCCGTAGCGGCGCTCGTCTTTGCCCTGGCCGCGGCGGGTTGCCAGCCCGGCGGCGGCCAGCACGGCGGCTTTCCCCCGCCGGTGGTGAGTACCACCACCGTCGAGGCGAAGGACGTGCCCGTGACCTACGAGTACGTCGCCCAGACCGCCGGCTACCGCGAAGTCGAGGTGCGCGCGCGCGTGACCGGCATCCTGCTCAAGCGCAACTTCACCGAGGGCGGCCGCGTGAAGAAAGGCGACTCCCTCTTCACCATCGATCCTGAGCCGTTCCGGACAGCGCTTGCCCGCTCGCAAGCGGATCTCGCGGTCGCAGAGGCCCGCTTCGCGCAGGCGAAGCGCGAGGCGGACCGGCTGCGGCCCGTGTTCAAGGCCAAAGCCGTGAGCCAGAAAGAGCTCGACGACGCCGTTTCCGCAGAGCAGATCGCGGAGGCCGAAGTGAACAGCGTGCGCGCGCGCCTGAACGAAGCTCGGCTCAACCTCGAGTACTCGCGTGTCGAATCGCCGATCACCGGCGTCACCAGCCGCTCGGTCGTGTCCGAGGGCTCGCTCGTGTCGGGGCCCAACGTCCTGCTCACCACGGTGACCCAGACCGACCCGATGTACGTGAATTTCGGCATTCCCGACAGAGACCGCCTCGCGATCCGGCACGCCGTCGAGGCCGGGCGGCTGAAGCTGCCGTCGAACGGCCGCTTCAAGGCGAGCATCAAGCTGGCTGACGGCAGTATCTATGAGCGCCCCGGCGTCGTGGGCTTCACCGATGTCAGGGTCAACCACCAGACCGGCACCAGCGAAGCGCGCGCCGAGCTGCCCAATCCCGGTGGACAGCTGCGCGCGGGAGAGTTCGTCCGTGTCGTGCTGCACGGCGCGGTGCGCCCGGGCGCGATCGTCGTGCCGCAACGCGCCGTGATGGAAAGCCCCAAGGGCAAATACGTCTATGTGGTCGACGCCGAGAGCAAGTCGCAGATCCGGCCGGTCGAGGTCGGCGACTGGACCGGCGACGGCTGGATCATCAACTCGGGCATCCAGCCCGGCGATCGCGTCGTCGTGGAAGGCGTGGTCAAGCTCTCGCTGATGCCGCCCGGCGTACCGGTGCAGATCTCCGACGGCGCGCCGGCGGCCGACGGCAAGGGCGCGCCCCCGGCGCCGGGGAAGCAGGCCGCCAACGCCAAGTCCGCCGCAGCGGACGGCAAGAAGTGAGCCGTTAGGAACGAGGGAATACTCCCCTCGTGCACCCCGATCCCAGCGATAGCAACCCGGAACAACCATGATCTCCCGTTTCTTCATCGATCGGCCGATCTTCGCGGCCGTGCTCTCGATATTCATCGTGATCGCGGGGCTCGCGTCGATGCGCGTGCTGCCGATCGCCCAATACCCGGAGATCGCGCCGCCGGTGGTCACCGTGCGCGCCATCTATCCCGGTGCGTCCGCCCAGACGCTCGAGCAGACCGTGGCCGCGCCGCTCGAGAACCAGATCAACGGCGTCGAGAACATGCTCTACATGAGCTCGACCTCCACTTCCAGCGGCGTGGTCGAGATCCAGGTCACGTTCGAGATCGGCGCCGACGTCGACAACGCGGCGCTCAACGTCAACAACCGCGTCAAGCAGGCCGAGCCGCGGCTGCCGCTGGAAGTGCGACGCCAGGGCGTCACGGTCGAGAAGGGCTCGTCGTCGTTCCTGCAGGTCATCGCGTTCAGCTCGCCCGACGGCAGCCGCGACGACCTCTTCATCTCGAACTACGTTACGCTGAATGTGCTCGACGGGCTGAAGCGCATTCCCGGCACGACCAACGTGCAGATCTTCGGCGCCAAGGACTACGCGATGCGCATCTGGGTGCGCCCCGACCGCCTCGCGCAGCTGAAGCTCGCGCCCGGCGACCTGGTGCGCGCGCTGAACGAGCAAAACGCGCAGTTCGCCGCCGGCAAGATCGGCCAGTCGCCGACCGGGGGCCCGCAGGAGCTGGTCTACACCATCACCACCCAGGGCCGGCTGTCGGAGCCGGCGGAATTCGAGAACATCGTGGTGCGGGCAAATGGCGACGGCTCCATCCTGCGGCTGAAGGATGTGGCGCGCGTCGAGCTGGGCTCGAAGGACTACGAGTTCATGGGCCGCGTGAACGGGAAGACCGCGACGCTGGTCGGCATCTTCCTGCAGCCCAACGCCAATGCGCTGGCGACCGCCGAGCGCGTCAACAGCGAAATGACGCGGCTCGCGCAGGCCTTCCCGCGGGGACTTGTGCACAGCGTGGTGTACGACACCACGCGCTTCGTGAAAGTCTCGATCCGCGAGGTGGTGATCACCCTCGCCGAGGCGATGGCGCTGGTGTTCCTGGTGGTATTCCTGTTCCTGCAGAACTGGCGCGCCACGCTGATCCCGTTCGCCGCGGTGCCGGTCTCGCTCATCGGGACTTTCGCCGGGCTGATCATCCTCGGCTACTCGATCAACACGCTGACGCTCTTCGGCATGGTGCTCGCCATCGGCATCGTGGTGGACGACGCGATTGTCGTGCTGGAGAACGTCGAGCGCATCATGCACGAGGAGCACCTGCAGGCGCGCGAGGCGGCGATCAAGGCCATGCGGGAGGTCACCAGCCCGATCATCGCGATCGTGCTGACGCTGTGCGCGGTGTTCGTGCCGATCGCC
>DATFVY010000337.1:0-10200 GCA_035259925.1 Burkholderiales bacterium | reverse complement strand
GCCGTAGCCGGTGCGCTTCCAGTCGTTCAGCCCTTCGAGCGTGCCCTTGGGCAAATCGGCGCTGCGGATCCCTTCCTTCAGCGCGTTCGCCGCGGCCGGCAGGTTGTAGAGCACCCAGTGCACCCAAGTCATGCGCGGGGCCCTGGGATCGGGCGCATCGGGATCATCCACGACCAGCACGAAGCTTTTCGCGGCGGCCGGCGCGCCGCTCCATGCGAGCGGCACGGAGACATCATCGCCCTGGCACGTATAGCGCCGCGGGATTTCGCCGTTGGGGGCGAAAGCGGAGGATTTGAGCGCGAGGGCCATACCGGATCTGCCCCGGCACGGGTCAGGCCTAGATCTGGGACAGGATCTTTTCCGCCGAGCTGACCTCGAACTGGCCCGGCTTTTCGAGGTTGAAAACCTTGACCACGCCGTTGTCCACCAGCATCGAGTAGCGCTGCGAGCGGACGCCGAAGCCGCGCTCGGTGAGGTCCTGGTCCATGCCCAGCGCCTTGGTGAACTTCGCCGAGCCGTCGCCCATCATGCGCACCTTGTCGCCCACGCCCTGGTCCTTCCCCCACGCGGCCATGACCATCGCGTCGTTCACCGACAGGCACCAGATCTCGTCGACCTTCTTGGCCTTGATCTGGTCGGCCAGTTCCACGAAGCCGGGCAGGTGTTTGCCGGAGCAGGTGCGGGTGAACGCGCCGGGCAGCGCGAAGATCACGATGCGCTTGCTCTTGGTAAGGTCGGAAACCTTGTAGGCCTCGGGGCCGGTAGGGCAGCCCTGGGTGTATTCGACCGTCAACTGGTTGAGGGTGGCTTCGGGCAGGCGGTCTCCAACCTTGATCATTGCGTGCTCCTGGTGGGTAGTCGGGGAAAGACAGGGGATGGGATTAGTATAGCCGAGCGGTATGAGCGGGCGCACAGCCCCTGATTACACGATGCGGAACCCGGCCGCGTGATCGCGGGCGGGCCGGTAGAATCGGGCACTCACAGGGAGTCTACGCAACGATGCCAGACCTCATGCAGAAATCGCCCTACGGGACCTTCCTCGAGCATTGCAAGAAAGGCGAGCTCGCCTACCAGGTCAACGCCGACGACGGGAAAGCCTTTTTCTACCCGCGCGCCGTGGCGCCAGGCACCGGCAGCGACAACCTGCAGTGGCGCGTCTCGAAGGGCCTGGGCACCGTGTATGCGACGACGGTCGTCTACAACAAGGACCAGCCGCCCCACAACGTGGCGCTGATCGACGTGGACGAGGGCTTCCGCATGATGAGCCGCGTGGAGGATATCGACCCGCTGGCAGTGAAGATCGGCATGCGGGTGAAGGTCAGGATTCATCCCGGCGATGAGAAGCAATCGCCCTACCCCGTCTTCGTTCCGGCAGGGGGTGGCAAGTGAGCGGGCTCAAAAGAGGCAGCGTCGCGGTCGTCGGCGCCGCGGAATCCGATCTCGGGCAGGTTGCGCCGCACACCAGCCCGGTCGATCTCATGGCGCAGGCCACGATGCGCGCGCTGGACGATTGCGGGTTGAAGCTCCATGACATCGACGGCGTGTTCTCGGCCGCGACCCAGGTCCGCACGGCGCCGATGACGCTCGCGGAGTATCTGCGCATCAAGCCCCGCTATTTCGACGGAACGGCCATCGGCGGCTCGTCTTTCATGGCGCATGTCGCGCACGCGCAGGCGGCGATCGAGCACGGGCTGTGCGACGTCGCGCTCGTCGCCTACGGCAGCACCCAGCGCTCGGTCTCGCGCGCGGCGGCTTCGCCCCGTGAACATAACCCCTACGAAAACCCCTACCGCCCGTTCATGCCCAGCTCGGCCTACGCGATGGCGGCCTCGCGCCACATGCACCAGTACGGCACCACCCGCGAGCAGCTCGCGGAGGTCGCCGTCGCGGCCCGCAAGTGGGCGCTGCTGAATCCCAAGGCCTGGGAGAAGGAGCCGCTGACCATCGACCAGGTTCTGAAAGCGCGCATGGTGAGCTATCCCTTCACGGTGCGCGACTGCTGCCTGGTGGTGGACGGCGGCGGCGCGATCATCCTGACCTCCGCCGCGCGCGCGAAATCGCTCAAGAAGAAGCCGGCCTACGTGCTCGGCGTCGGCGAATCGTTGTCACACTCCAGCATTGCCAGCATGCCCGACCTGACGGTGAGCGCTGCCGCTGAATCCGGGCCGAAGGCCTTCGGCATGGCGCAGCTCAAGCCGGCGGACATCGACATGGTCTCGCTCTATGATGCCTTCACCATCACGCCCATTCTGTTTCTCGAAGACCTGGGTTTCTGCCCCAAGGGCGAAGGCGGCCGCTTCGTCATGAACGGCGCGATCGCGCCCGGCGGCAAGCTCGCGGTCAACACCAGCGGCGGCGGGCTCTCGTACTGCCATCCGGGCATGTACGGCCTGCTGGTGATCATCGAGGCGGTGCGCCAGGTGCGCGGCGAAGGTGACAAGCGTCAGGTGAAGGACTGCGAGGTGTCTTTGGCGCACGGTAATGGAGGAGTCCTTTCCAGCCAATGCACGGTGATATTCGGCGCGGCCTCCACCGTGTGAGCGGATTCGGGTGCCGGGTATGGGCATCAACTATCAGAAACTGATCAACTGGGACATACCGGAAGCGCAGCAGCACCTCACCCGGCGCGACACGATCCTCTACGCGCTGGGCGTGGGGCTTGGCGCCGATCCTTGCGATGCCGACCAGTTGCGCTTCGTTTACGAGGACGGACTCCAGGCGCTGCCCACGATGGCGATCGTCCTGGGTTACCACGGACCGTGGCACGCGAACCCGGCGCTGGGGATCACGCGCAGCCACGTCGTCCACGGCGAGCAGGGTTTCCGCATCATGAAGCCGCTGCCGGTAGAGGGGCATGTGGTCGGCAAATCACGCATTGCCGGCGTCGTCGACAAGGGCAAGGACAAGGGCGCCCTGCTGATGACGGAATCCACGGTGCGCGAAAAAGCGAGCGGCGACATAGTTTGCACACTCACTTCCACGACTTTCTGCCGGGCCGACGGCGGCTTCGGCGGGCCGGACGGTCCGGTCAAGACACCCCACGCCCTGCCCGACGGCAAGCCACAGCATGTGTGCGACCTTCCCACCCTGCCTCAGGCCGCGCTCATCTACCGCCTGTCCGGCGATTACAACCCGCTGCACGCGGACCCCGCCTTTGCGAGCAAAGCGGGCTTCAGGATGCCGATCCTCCACGGCCGCTGCACGTTCGGCATCGTCGGGCATGCCCTGTTGAAAACGCTGTGCGGCTACGACCCGTCGCGGCTCACTGCAATGGAGGGGCGCTTTTCCTCGCCGGTATATCCGGGCGAGACGATACGCACGGAGATGTGGCGGGACGGGAACGTCGTTTCCTTCCGCTCCACGGTCCCGGTGCGGGGGGTGACGGTGCTCAATAATGGGCGAGCCGAGATACGGTGACGACTGACGGCTGACGGACGACTGACGAGAGGCAAGGTATGGCGAGATTGGTAGAAGGCAAGGTGGTGGTCGTCACCGGCGCAGGGCGCGGCATCGGCGCGGCGATTGCTACGCTGATGGCCGAGCACGGCGCGAAAATCGTGGTGAACGATATCGGCGTGTCGCTTGCCGGTGAAGGCGGCGACGCGGCGCCCGCCGACGAAGTCGTATCCGCGATCAAGAAGGCGGGCGGCGAGGCCGTCTCCAATTTCGATAGCGTCGCGGAATTCGCCTCCGCCGCGAAGATCGTGCAGTGCGCCGTGGACACCTTCGGGCGCATCGACTGCGTCGTCAACAACGCCGGCATCCTGCGCGACGTGATCTTCCACAAGATGACCGAGGACGACTGGGACTCGGTGCTCAAGGTCATGCTGAAAGGCGCGTTCAACATGTGTCGTCACGCCGCCGACCACTTCCGCAAACAGGAAAGCGGGTCGTTCGTTCACATGACCTCGACCTCCGGCCTGATCGGGGCGATGGGCCAGGCCAACTACGGAGCCGCCAAGCTCGGCATGGTCGGACTGTCCAAGAATATCGCGGTCGACATGCAGCGCTTCAACGTCCGCTCCAACTGCATCGCGCCGACCGCCTGGACCCGCATGACGGCCTCCATCCCGCCGAAGGACCCGGCGGCGAAGAAGCGCATCGAACAGCGCATGCAGGTTTCCGCCGCGCACAACGCGCCGCTGGCGGTGTTCCTGGCGAGCGACGCCGCGCGGGACGTGACCGGCCAGGTGTTCGCGGTGCGCAAGAACGAAATCTTTCTCATGACCCAGTCGCGCCCGCTGCGCGGCATTCACCGCGCGGAAGGATGGACGCCCGACACCTGCGCCGGGCACATGCTGCCGGCGCTGAAGAGCGGGTTCTTCCCGCTCGATCGCACGGCTGACGTGTTTCCGTGGGATTCGATCTAGAGAGTGGCTCGTTTCTCGTTACTCGTTGCTCGTAAACGTCAGATGCCATGAACGTCAAATTCGACAAGGACGGCTCGATCGCGACGCTCACGCTGGATCGGCCGGATCGCCTGAACGCGATGGCCGATCCCATGTGGGAAGCCCTGCACGAGCACCTGGGGAAGATCGCGGTGGACGACACGATACGCGCCGTGATCCTCACCGGGGCGGGGCGTGCGTTCTGCTCCGGCGGCGACGTCACCGGCATGGCCAAAACCGACATCGCCTCCGGGCGCGCCCGCTCGCAGAGCCGTCATCGCGCGGTGATCGCGCTCTACAATCTGGACAAGCCGGTCATCGCGGCGGTGCGCGGCGCCGTCTACGGCATCGGCAACGCCCTCGCCCTCGCCTGCGACCTGGTGCTCGCTTCCGAGACCACCCGGTTTTCGATGGCCTTCAAGAAGGTCGGGGTCGTGCCGGATGGCGGGGCGATCTTCTTCCTCACGCAACGGCTGGGGATATCGCGGGCCAAGGACCTCGTGTACACGGCGCGTGCCGTCGCGGCCGACGAGGCTCTCAGCCTGGGCCTTGCGACCCGGGTGGTTCCCGACGACAAGCTCGAAACCGAGGCGCGCGCGCTGGCGCAGGAGCTCGCCGAATCGGCGACCTATGCGCTGGCGATGGCCAAGAAAATGTTCCACTCCATGTACGTGCCGTCCCTGGAGCAGCTGCTGGAGATGGAAACCCTCGCCTCGGGGCTCGCGCGGCTCTCGCACGACCACCAGGAGGGCGTGGCGGCGTTCAAGGAGAAGCGCCCGCCGAAATTCCAGGGGCGGTGAAACGTGATAGGTGATGGGTGATGGGTTGCAACTGGCGGCTGGCGGCTGACGGCTGGCTGCTGATGGGAGGTCAGCCATGAAACTGCACTGGTCGCCAAGATCGCCGTTCGTGCGCAAGGTGATGGTGTTTGCGCACGAGGTCGGGCTCGCCGACCGCATCGAGAAGATCCCCACCAAGGTCGCGATGACCCAACCCAACGCCGAGCTGCTGCAGGTGAATCCGCTGGGCAAGATTCCGGCCCTGATCACGGACGACGGAATGGTGCTCTACGATTCCTCGGTCATCTGCGAGTACCTCGACACGCTGCACAAGGGGACAAAGCTCATTCCACGAGAGTCGGCCGGACACTGGCAGGCCCTGCGCTGGCATGCGATGGGCGACAACATGCTCGATACTCTGGTGCTGTGGCGCAACGAGACTCTCCGCCACCAGGCGCAGCAATCCCCCGAGACCATCGTCGGCTTCCTGGTCAAGACCCAGAGCTCGCTCGACGCGCTGGAGAAGGAGGAGCCTGAGATCGCCGCGGCGCCGTTCGGGATAGGCCACGTCGCCATCGGCGTCGCGCTGGGCTACATCGACTTCCGTTTTCCCAACCTGCGCTGGCGCGACGGGCGGCCCAGGCTCACCCGCTGGCACGAAGCGTTCGCACGGCGCCCGTCGGCGCAGAGCACCGTGCCCGTGGACGCCTGAATGGCGGCTGCTTCCGGCGTCACGCGGAGCGTCGTCCGGCAGGGCGAAACCCGCATCGAGGTGCTTGCGCAGGGCGGCGGCCCCCTGGTCGCGATGATCCCCTCACTGGGCCGCGGCGCGGAGGATTTCGAGGACCTCGCGCGACGCCTCGCCGCCGCCGGCTATCGCGCCCTGCGGCCGCAGCCGCGCGGCATCGGCGGCAGCAGCGGTCCGCTGAAAGGCATCGCTCTGCATGACTTCGCCCGCGACATCGCCGCTGTACTGGAAAAGCACGGCGGCGGATCTGCGGTCGTGATCGGGCATGCGTTCGGCAATTTCGTCGCTCGCACGACGGCCGCGGATTTCCCGGAGAGGGTCAAGGCAGTGATCCTGCTCGCCGCGACCCATGTCTGGCCGCTGGCCCCGGAGCTGAGGGCGTCGATCAACAAGAGCCATGACATGTCGCTGCCGGAGGACGAGCGCTTGCGCTGCATAAAGCACGCCTTCTTCGCGCCGGGCAACGACCCGCGCGTGTGGCTGGGTGGCTGGCACGAGGACGTCATGCACGCGGAACGCGCCGCGACCGAGGCAACGCCGCGCGAGGAATGGTGGCACGCAGGGAAAGCGCCCATCCTCGACGTGATCCCGGCACACGACGCCTGCACGCCGCCGGAGAGCCGTAACCGCTACCGCGAGGAACTGGGAGCCGACCGGGTAGCCACCACGCTCATTCCGAATGCCGGCCATGCGCTGCTCCCGGAGCAGCCCGAGGCAGTCGCGAAGTCCGTCATCGCTTATCTCAGGCAGATTGGCCACAAGTAGCGGTGATGCGGTAACGCAGTGAGGAGGCAAGAAAGAAAAGGCGGCGCAGCGCGCCGCCTTTTTTCCCACCCATGCCCCGTCGATCGTCAGTCGTTACTTGTCACTGGTTCTGTCGCTGATCACGCTCTTCGGCGCCACCCGCCGGATATCCCGCCCCATTTTCACGGCGGCTTCCACGCCCCTGTAGTAGCCGGGGATGTAGGACAGTTCCCGGTAGCCCAGGAGCCGGTAGAACGCGCGCGCGGCGTAGTTGTTCGAGCGCAATTCCAGGCTTACCGTCGTGATGCCGGCGACCACCGCCGCCTCCTCGAGCCAGTTCATCAGCTTCCTGCCGATGCCGCAGCGCTGGTGGGTGGGCTTGACCGCGAGCAGCGAGAGATGCGCCGTGGTGTCGCCGAAATCCATGATCCCGAAGCCGACGACGTGCCGCTTGACGTCCGCCACCACGACGTTGGTGTCGCGGGCGCGGATCGCCTTGGCCACCCGCTCCGGCGGCCAGGTCCAGCCGCGCAGTCCGACCTCGATCAGGTAGCGCGACATGACGGCGATTTCGTAGGCGTCGGCGGTGGTGGCGAGGCGGTAAGCGGGGGAAGGCATGGGAGTAACTATACCGAAAATCCCGCGCCAAGGAAGTAGCGCGAGAGGAGCATGGAGTGTCGAGGGACGAGGCGGGAACGAGTCAACATGCGACTCTCCCTGTCCACCCGACACCTGACACCCGCCCCTCCGTCAGCGAGCGGCGGCCCGCTACGACGGCCGGCACACGCCTCAGCCGATCTTGGTCATGTCCGGGCAGCCCATGTTGTCGCCGGTCGCCCAGCCGTTGATCGCGCGGTAGACGACGTCGTGGCCCTTCGACACCCCGATGAGCTGTATGCGCGTCCGGCCGGATCCCGCCGGATACGCGTCGACCACGAGAATGTAGTGTCCGTCCGGCGGCTCGTCGTATACCTTCACGACGCCCTTGTCGTGGCGCCGCTGCAGGTGCAGTTCGGCCCTGTCAGCTCCGACGACGACAGTGGGCTTGTAGGTCGTCACAACGACGAGGGAGTGCGTGGCGCTCCGCTCGGTCATGCGGATCGTCTGGCTGAGGCATTCGGGCGCCCGCTTCTGAAACGCCGCGGCGACCTGCTTGAGCGACCGATTGACCTCGTAGCTCTCGCTCTTCATGAGAAAAGCGCCGGGGGCGACCTTGCGGAATTCCTCGGCGCTCATCGGCTGCTTCCCCCCCGCCACGCAGCCGGCAACACAGGCGGCGGCCAGGAGCCCGGTCAGAACTCGGTTTTTCACTGTCCCCTCCCCAGGTGACGATTCAGTCTACCACCCCCGGGGTCGAAAACAAGAAGCCCGGCTTACAGCCGGGCTTCTTCCTCACTGCCTCACTGCTTCACTTCCTCACCGTTTAGGTCTTTCCCGTCCTGGGAACGAACTTGAGCGCCACCCCGTTGTTGCACCAGCGCTGGCCGGTGGGCGGCGGGCCGTCGTCGAACACGTGGCCGTGGTGGCCACCGCAGCGCTTGCAGTGATACTCGGTGCGCGGAATAAACAGCAGGCGGTCGGTCTTGGTCTCGAACACCCCGGGGATGGTCGTGAAAAAGCTGGGCCAGCCGGTGCCGCTGTCGTACTTCATGGCGGAGGTGTAGACCGGAAGGTCGCAGCCCGCGCAGACGAACACGCCCTCGCGCTTCTCCCGGTCGAGCGGGCTGGTTCCCGCGCGCTCGGTTCCTTCTTCGCGCAGCACCTTGTAGGCATCCGGCGCGAGGCGCTTGCGCCATTCCTCTTTCGAGAGCTTCAAGGGCTCCGTCGGAAGCGGCGCCTTGTAGCCCTCGGCCAGGTAGCTCTTCCAGTTCTTCTGCAGTTCCTCGACGCCCTTCATGTCCCTGACCTGGGCCTGGGCCGCCTCACCGCGCCCCGTCAGCGCGCTCCACAGTCCCCCCGTCAACAATCCCTGCAACAAGCTCCTGCGCGTCATGGTATCTCCTCGTGCCCGGTTCGCAACGACTGTCTATACGGCCTGCGCGGCCCGGCGGATGCCGCGCCATCAGCCCTCGGGCTTGATGCCCGCCTGCTTGACCACCCTGCCCCATTTGACAATCTCGGTAGTGATCAATTTCTGAAATTCGGCCGGGGTCAGCTTCGCCGCCTCGGCACCCTCGGAAGCAAACCATTTCTGGACTTCCGGGGATGCGATGATGCCCGATACCTCGTTGCTCAGCCGCTGGGTGATGGCGGCGGGCGTGCCGGCCGGGGCGACGATGCCCCACCAGTTCGACGCTTCGTAGCCCGGCACCCCGGCCTCCGCTATGGTCGGCACATCCGGCACGATCGCTACCCGCTTCGCACCGCCGGTTCCCAGCAGCTTCAAACGCCCCGGGCGCACATGGGGCAGCGTCTGGATGAGCGAGCCGATGGAAATCTGCGATTCGCCGGCGACAACGGCCAGCGTGGCCGGCCCGCCGCCCTTGTAGGCCACGCCAACGATGTTGACGCCGGCCATGATCCGGAACAACTCGCTTCCGAGATGCTGGAAGGAGCCGACTCCCGCGTTCGCATAATTCAGCTGGCCCGGCTTCGCCTTCGCGATCGCGACCAGTTCCTTCACCGAGTTCGCGCCCAGGCCGGGATAGACCGCGAGGGCGTTCGCCCCGGTTCCGAGCATGGCAACCGGCACGAAAGCCTTGTTGGCGTCGAAGTTGAGCTGGTAGAGGGCGGGCGTAAATGTGTAAGCGACCGAGATGATGAGCAGGGTATAGCCGTCCGGCCGCGCGGTCGCGGCGGTATCGTAGCCGATACGGCCGCCCGCCCCGCCGCGGTTGTCCACTACCACCGTCTTGCCCAGCCGCTCGGTGAGGTGGTTGCCGACCAGGCGCGCCACGATGTCGTTGCTGCCGCCCGGCGGAAACGGGACAATCACGCGAATCGGTCGCGCCGGCCAGGTTTCGGCGGCCAGCGCGGCCGCGCCGTGCGAGCCCAGGGTGGCCAGCGCCGCAATCAGGACAGGCAGTCTCATGATCTCATCCCTCCCGCTTCTGCCGGAATAATAGTCCATGCGCGAAATCAAGGCACTCACCTTCGACACCTTCGGCACGGTCGTGGACTGGCGCACCAGCATCAACCACGACTTCCGCGCGTTCGCGAAGAAGCGCAAGCTCCAGGGCATCGACTGGGGGGCGCTGGTCGATGAATGGAAGACCTGCTACCGGCCCGGCATGGACGCGGTCAACAGCGGGCAGCAGCCGTGGACCACCGTGGACCAGATCTACCGCCGCAAGCTCGACGAGCTGCTGCCGAAATACGGCCTGGGCGGCCTGCGCGACGATGACCGGGATTACCTCAACAAGGTCTGGCATCGGCTGAAGCCCTGGCCGGATGCCGCCGCGGGCCTGAAGCGCCTCAAGAAGAAATTCATCATCTCGCCCCTCTCGAACGGAGACGTCGCCTGCCTCACGAACATGGCGAAGTTCGGCGGGCTGCCGTGGGACGTCATCCTGTGCGCCGAGATCTTCAAGCGCTACAAGCC
>DATFVY010000336.1:0-3655 GCA_035259925.1 Burkholderiales bacterium | reverse complement strand
GCGGCTGCCGCGGCATCCGGCGCGCTCCAGGTCTGCACCGAGAATTCGCGCTCCAGCCGCTCGCGCGCGGCGGCGGCGATGTCGACTACGCGCAGGTCCGCTGCGCTCCATCCCCGTGCGAGGAGGCCGCCGATCATGGCGCTCGCCATGTTGCCGCCGCCGATGAAGGTGATGTTCATGCTTCGCGGGTAACTCGTGACTCGTGACTCGTGACTCGGGCGCGCATCGCGCGTATGTTAACAGCGGCGCAGCGCGCCGCACGACCCGCGACCCGCGATCCGCGAGTCACCGGGCCCTCGGCCCGAATATGGCGGTGCCGATGCGCACGATCGTCGCGCCTTCGGCGATCGCGGCTTCGAAGTCGTCGGACATGCCCATCGACAGCGTGTCCAGCACGTAGCCCCGCGCGACCAGGCCATCCCTCAGCTCGCGCAGCAACGCGAAACGGCGGCGCTGCAGCGCGATGTCGGCAGTCGGCTCCGGGATCGCCATCAGCCCCCGTAGTTTCAGGCGGGGGAGGCGCGCGACGATCTCGGCAAGCCCGACTTCCGCGCCGGGCGTCACGCCGCTCTTGCTTGCCTCGCCGCTCACGTTGACCTGGATGCAGACGTTGAGCGGCGGCAGTCCCTCCGGTCGTGCCGCGCTCAGGCGCTCCGCAATCCTCCCGCGATCCACGCCGTGCACCCACTGAAAATGAGCGGCGATCGGACCGGTCTTGTTGCTCTGGATCGGGCCGATGAAGTGCCACACGGGAGCGGGGCGCAGGGTCGCCAGGTTCGTGATTTTTTCCACGCCCTCCTGGACGGTGTTCTCACCGAAAGCCTGCTGCCCGGCGGCGTGCGCCTGCGCGATGCGCTCGGACGGCATGGTCTTGCTCACGGCGAGCAGGACGATGCCGTCCGGCGGGCGCCGTGCCGCCCGCGCCGCCCGGGCGATGCGGTCCCGCACGGCTTGCAAGTTGGCGGCGATTGCGCTCATACTTGTGCGGCGCCGAGGGGAAGGTGCGGGTCTAAAATCAAAACCTTACCGCTCACTGTCCGCCTCTTGCGCCTCACGTTTCCGGGAGAATTATAAATGGACATTTCCGAACTGCTGGCATTCGTCGTCAAGAACAAGGCATCCGACCTGCACCTGTCCTCGGGGCTGCCGCCGATGATCCGCGTTCACGGCGACGTGCGGCGCATCAACCTGCCCGCGATGGAGCACAAGGACGTGCACGCGATGGTGTACGACATCATGAACGACGGGCAGCGCAAGTTCTACGAGGAGAACCTCGAGTGCGACTTTTCGTTCGCGATCCCCAACCTCGCGCGCTTCCGCGTCAACGCCTTCGTGCAGCATCGCGGCGCCGGCGCGGTGTTCCGCACCATCCCGTCGAAGGTGCTCTCGCTCGAGGACCTCAAGGCGCCCAAGATCTTCCAGGACATATCCGATAATCCGCGCGGTCTCGTGCTGGTGACCGGACCCACCGGCTCCGGAAAATCCACGACGCTCGCGGCGATGGTCAATTACATCAACGAAAACGAGTTCGGGCACATCCTGACGGTCGAGGATCCGATCGAGTTCGTGCACGAGTCGAAAAAGTGCCTGATCAACCAGCGCGAGGTGGGCCCGCACACGCTGTCGTTCGCCAACGCGCTGAGGAGCGCGCTGCGGGAGGACCCGGACGTGATCCTGGTGGGCGAGATGCGCGACCTGGAGACGATCCGGCTGGCGATGACCGCGGCGGAGACCGGCCACCTGGTGTTCGGCACGCTGCATACCAGCTCGGCGGCGAAGACCATCGATCGCATCATCGACGTGTTTCCCGCCGAGGAAAAGGAAATGGTGCGGGCGATGCTGTCGGAATCGCTGCGCGCCGTCATCTCGCAGACGCTGTGCAAGACCAAGGACGGCTCCGGGCGCGTGGCGGCGCACGAGATCATGATCGGCACGCCCGCGATCAGAAACCTCATCCGCGAGGCCAAGGTGGCGCAGATGTATTCCGCGATCCAGACCGGGCAGGGCTTCGGCATGCAGACGCTCGACCAGAACCTGGTGGACCTGGTGCGGCGCAACGTCGTGACGACGGAAGAGGCGCGCAACAAGGCGGCCAACAAGGACAACTTCAAGTAAGGCAGTGACGGGTGACGAGTGACGGGTGACGAGAGCCCGTAACCGGAATCACTGAGGGAGCGGAGATATGGAGCGAGACCAGGCAGTCAAGTTCATGCATGACCTGCTGAGGGCGATGGTGGCGAAGAAGGCCTCCGACCTCTTCATCACCGCCGGCTTTCCCCCGGCGATCAAGCTGGACGGCAAGATGACGCCGGTGGCGAGCCACCCGCTCACGCCTCAGCACACCGCGGAGCTGACCCGCGCCATGATGAACGACAAGCAGGCGCAGGGTTTCGAAGCGACCAAGGAGTGCAACTTCGCGATCAACCCGGGCGGCATCGGCCGCTTCCGGGTGAACGCGTTCGTGCAGCAGGCGCGCATCGGGATGGTGCTGCGGACCATCACCACCACGATCCCGAAGTTCGAGGAGCTCAACCTGCCGGCGGTGCTGAAGGACATCTGCATGACCAAGCGCGGGCTCATCATCATGGTGGGCGGCACCGGGTCCGGCAAGTCGACCTCGCTCGCGGCCATGGTCGGCTACCGCAACGAGAACAGCTACGGCCACATCGTCACCATCGAGGACCCGGTCGAGTTCACGCACGAGCACAAGAACTGCGTCGTGACCCAGCGCGAGGTGGGCGTGGACACGGAGAACTGGTTCTCGGCGCTGAAGAACACGCTGCGCCAGGCGCCGGACGTGATCCTGATCGGAGAAATCCGCGACCGCGAGACCATGGACTACGCGATCGCCTTTGCCGAGACCGGCCACCTGTGCATGGCGACGCTGCACGCGAACAGCGCCAACCAGGCGCTCGACCGCGTTATCAACTTTTTCCCGGCGGACCGCAGGGCGCAGCTGCTGATGGACCTCTCGCTCAACATCCGGGCGCTGGTTTCCCAGCGCCTCATCCCGAAGAAGGACGGCAAGGGCCGGGTGGCGGCGGTGGAAATCATGCTCAACTCACCCCTCATCCAGGACCTGGTCTTCAAGGGCGAGGTGCACGAGATCAAGGCGATCATGGCGAAGTCGCGCGAGCTGGGCATGCAGACCTTCGACCAGCACCTGTTCGATCTCTACGAGGCGCAGCAGATCAGCTACGAGGACGCGCTGCGCAACGCCGACTCCGTGAACGAGCTGCGCCTGATGATCAAGCTCCATGGCAAGGAAGCGAAGGAGAAGGACCTCTCGACGGGCATCGAGCATCTGAACATCGTCTGATCCGGGACGCGTAACGCGCCGGATCAGATGCGCCGGTTGGAACGGACAGAATAAGCAGGCTGCCGTTCAACCGGCGCGGGTCACAGAGGGGCGTCGGCGGGAAAGCCGGCGTCCTTTTTCTTTTCAATGACCATTCCCTTCGACCTTCCCATTTTCGCCATCGCCGCGACGGTGGTGTTCGGCGCCTACGTCGTGTTCGGCATCTCGGCGTTCGGCGCGGCGCTGTTCGTCGTGCCCATCCTGTCGCACTTCCTGCCGCTCGAGGTCGTGCTGCCGATGGTGGTGCTGCTCGACGTGTCGGCGTCGGTTGCGCTCGGCGTGCGCATCTCGCGCGAG
>DATFVY010000335.1:0-3631 GCA_035259925.1 Burkholderiales bacterium | reverse complement strand
GAGCGCCTGGTTGTTGAGGTTGAGCAGGGTCGGCAGCAGCCGCGGCCCCGAGCCGCTCGCATAAGTGAGGTCCGCGATGACCTTGCCCATATCCACGTCTATGCCCCAGGCCTTGAACAGGTTGTAGAAGGTGGACGACCCGGCCTGGTTGCCGCCGAACGGGTTCTGCAGATCGGGCTGCTGGTCGAAGTAGGCGTAGGGATCGACGAAGGCGATCAGCTTGCCGCCGCGCAGCACGTACTGGTCTATCGCGTATTCCGTTTCCTCCGGCAGGTTGCGCGGGTGGATCACCAGCAGCACCTTGATGTCGTCGTCGATGCGGGGGGCATCGAACCTGATTTCCTTCACGTCGAAGATGCGTTTCATCTCCTGTATCAGCACCCAGGGCTCGGTCGGCTGCTGCTTGCGGATCGGGTCGAGCGAGCGCCCCATCACGGGCAGCGCGCTCATCACCCCCACCACCGGCTTCTTTGCCTCGCCGACCTGCGCGATGCCGCGAGTGATGTCGTACTCGAGCAGCCGCTCGCGGTCGGGCGTGAGCACCGGGATTGCCGCCTTCTGGTCGAGGAAGGAGATGGAGAGCCCGAGGTAGAACTTCTCGCCCGAGTTGGTGAGCTGCCCCTCGATGCCGTCGAGCTGGGCCGAGTCCTCCGCGTCCGAATCGGGCTCCGGGTTGAATTTCTCCACGATCACCTTGCCGCGCCCCGCCGCCTTGTACTCGTTGAGCAGGTCCTCCACCCGCTTGGCGAAGGTCTTGAGCCCCACCGGGACCGCTTCGCCGCCCTGGGTGTAGTAGAGCCGCAGCTTCACCGGCGCCTCGAGCTTGCCGAGGATCGAGCGGGTTCCGGGCGAGAGCGTATAGACGTCGCCCTCGGTCAGGTCGGCGCGCAGGTTGAACGCGCTCACGATGAAATTGAACGCGATCAGCACCGCCAGCAGCGCGACCACGCCGCCGGCGGAGTAAAGCAGGGTCTCCAGCTGCTTCTTTTGCATGGCCCCTACCCCGCCCTGTGGTTGCGGATGATCACGCCGGTGGTGAACAGCGCGAAGCCCATCACCGAGAGGAAGAACACGATATCGCGCGTGTCGAGCACGCCGCGCTGGAACCCCTCGAAATGGGTCATCACCGAGAACGCGGCGACCACCTCCACCACGCGCGGGTTGGCGACGCGGGTCAGCAGGTCGGTGACCGGCGTGTAGCCGGCCAGTATGAGGAACAGGCAGATCAGCACCGACACGATGAAGCTGATCACCTGGTTGCGGGTCATGGCCGAAGTCATGCAGCTCACCGCGAGGTAGGAGCCGGCAAGGAAGACGCTGCCGACATAGCCCGCGAAAATCACGCCGTTGTCGGGGTCGCCCAGCCAGTTCACCGTCACCGCCACCGGGAAAGTCAGCACCAGCGCCAGCGCCAGGAACAGCCAGGAGGCGAGGAACTTGCCGATGATCGCCTGCCAGGGGGTTACCGGCATGGTGAGCAGCAGCTCGATCGTGCCGAGGCGGCGCTCCTCCGACCACAGCCGCATGCCGACGGCGGGAACCAGAAACAGGTAGAGCCAGGGATGCCAGGTAAAGAACGATACCAATGAAGCCTCGCCACGCTCGAAAAAGCTGCCGACGGTGAATGTGAAGAAGCCGGCGAGCAGCAGGAAGATCACCAGGAACACGTAGGCAATGGGCGAAGTGAAGTAGCCGCCCAGCTCGCGCTTCACGATCGCCCTGATGTTGGCCCAAGCCATCATGCGGTCAGCGCCTTACCGTGTCGGGAAGGGTGATCGAGCGGAACACGTCGTCGAGCCGCCCTTCGGGCGAGCGCGCCTTCAGCTCCTGCGGCGTGCCGTTGGCGACGATCCGGCCACGGTCGATGATGATGACCCGCGAGCACGCCGCTTCCACCTCTTCCAGGATGTGGGTCGAGAAGATGATGGCCTTGTTCTGGCCCATGCGCCTGATGAGGTTGCGCACCTCGTACTTCTGGTTGGGATCGAGCCCGTCCGTCGGCTCGTCCATGATGAGAATGTCGGGATCGTGGATCAGGGCCTGCGCGAGGCAGGTGCGGTGCTTGTAGCCCTTGGAAAGCGTGTCGATAGTCTGGTAGAGCACGTTCTCGAGGAAGCACAGCTCGACCGCGCGGCTCACCGCCTGCTTGCGCGCGTCGCCCGCGAGCCCGCGCAGCTCGGCGGCAAAATTGAGGAAGCCGTGCACGGTCATGTCGGCGTAGCCCGGCGCGTTTTCCGGCAGGTAGCCGACAAGCCGTTTCGCCTGCAGCGGCTCCTCGACGACATCGTGGCCGCCGATGGTGATGCGGCCCGACGTCGGCGGGATGAAGCCCGTGAGCATGCGCATCGTGGTGGACTTGCCGGCCCCGTTGGGACCGAGGAAGCCCAGCACTTCGCCGCGCTCGACGGAAAACGAAACGTCGTTCACGGCGAGCTTCGGCCCGAAGCTCTTCACCAGGTTTTCGACCTTGATCATCCCGTCCTCCGGCGTGCCGGCCTAGGCCGCCGCCTTCTTTTTCTGAGCCCCCAGATATACGCCGCGCACCCTGTTTCAAGGGGCGCGGCTTTCGCGCCTGTTTGACCGGCTATCCCGCAAAGGTTCCCGGCGTCCCCGGGTGCGCCCAGCCTGACCCTGGTGCCGACAGTCTGACTCGAACAGACGACCTACCGCTTACAAGGCGGTTGCTCTACCACTGAGCTATGTCGGCATGGGGCGGAATTATAAGGGATGAGGGATGAGGGCGGAGGGATGAGAGATAGAATCCGCTCCGGACCCGGAGCACGTGGCGGAGGGCGGCATGACGGAACAAAAAGGGCCGATCGGGGTGATCGGCACGGGATTGATGGGGACGGCGTGCGCAAAGCGGCTGCTCGGCGCCGGATTCGACGTGGCCGGTTACGACCTCGATCCGGAGAAGCTGCGGCCCCTTGCCAGGCTCGGCGCCCGCGCCGCGCTGTCGGTTGGCGACGTTGCCCGCGCCTGCGACCGGGTCGTGCTCGCGGTATTCAATACGGAGCAGGTGGAGCAGGCGATCGAGGGCCCGGGAGGGCTCGTGGCATCCCGGCCTTCCGGCGCGCCGCCGCTCGTCGCCGTCTGCGTCAGCACCTGCGATCCCGACCGCATCGCGGCCCTTGCGGCGCGCCTGCCCGCCGCCCGCGTGCGCCTCGTCGAAGCGCCGGTTTCCGGGACGAGCGAACAGACCGCGCGCGGAGACGCGCTGGGCCTCGTCGGCGGGGACCCGGGCGTCGTGGAAACAGTCCGCGACGTGATCGCCGCGATCGCCCCGCGTTGGCGCCACGTCGGCGCCGCCGGCAACGGCGGGCGCACCAAGCTCGCCATCAATCTCATCCTCGGCATCAACCGGGCGGCGCTCGCCGAGGGACTGGTGCTGGCCGAGCGCATGGGCCTCGCGCCGGACCGCTTCCTGGAGGCCGCCCGCGATTCGGCCGCCTACTCGCAGGTCATGGACATCAAGGGCGGGAAAATGATCTCTGGGGATTTCTCGCCGCAGGGCTATGTGATGCAGTCGCTCAAGGATTTTTCGCTCATGCTCGAGCAGGCCCGGCGCCTCGGCCAGCGCCTGCCGCTGGGAGAAACCTACGCGAGCCTGATGGAAGGCTGCATCGCCGCG
>DATFVY010000334.1:0-3074 GCA_035259925.1 Burkholderiales bacterium | reverse complement strand
GCGGTCGAGCTTGCCAAGAGCTACGGCGGCACCGACGGGCACAAATTCGTGAACGGCGTGCTCGACAAGCTCGCCGCGCAAATGCGCCGTGGTGAGAAGGGCGCTCGCTAGGAACCGGAAACGAGCAACGAGAAACGAATTCCACGATGGACCCTCGTCTGAAGAAACGCATCACGATGTTCTACGTGGCGGGCGTCATCAACGCCTTCCTCGGGCTCTACGTCGTCATCGAGGGACGCGCCTTCCTGGCGCCCGACACCGTACGCTGGCTTGCCCTGTTCTTTTTCGCCTTTGCCGCCGTGGACTTCTGGTTTCCGCGCCTGCTCAAGAGGAAGTGGGAAGAAGCCCAGGCGCAGGCGCGGCAGGCTGCCGAACAAGGCAAAAGCGGAAACCCTTGATTCCGTGGAATCAGGGACGTGCGCGGCGCCGCACCCTGCGCCCGCCGCGGCCCCTGCCGGGCGTGGACTGGCCGTTGGCGGCGGAATAAGATGAACGCGCAGGCAATCCCCATTCGGCTGTCATCCATCGGGAGGAGTCTCAAATGGTATTCATCACCGTGAACGGCCAGGAACGCGCGGTCGACATGCCGCCGGATACGCCGCTGCTGTGGGCGCTGCGCGACTACCTGGGTCTGACCGGCACCAAGTTCGGCTGTGGCGTGGCGCAGTGCGGCGCCTGTACCGTCCATGTCAACGGCAACCCGACCCGCTCGTGCGTCACGCCGCTCTCGGCCGTGGTCGGCAAGAACGTCACCACCATCGAGGGCCTGTCCGCGAAGGGCGACCACCCGCTGCAGAAAGCTTTCCTCGCCGACGACGCGTTCCAGTGCGGCTACTGCACGCCGGGGCAGATCATGCAGGCGGCGGCGCTGCTGGCGAAGAACAAGAAGCCGACGCCGGCGCAGATTTCCTCCCATATGGCGGGCCACGTCTGCCGCTGCGGCTGCTACAACCAGATCGTCACCGCGGTGCAGAAGGCCGCGCAGGAAGCATGAGGAGGCCGCCATGAATGCACCGATCGAGAAAATCGAGTCGTTGGAAGACGTCTGCTTCCAGGGCATCTCGCGCCGCTCCTTCATCGTCACCGCCGGCGGCATCGGCGTCGCGGTGGCGTTTGGCGGCACGGCCGGCCTGCGCAAGGCGCTGGCGCAGTCGGCCAGCTTCTCGCCCAACGCGTGGATACGGGTTGCCGCCGACGGCACCGTCACGCTGGTCTCGCCCGGCTCCGAGATGGGGCAGGGCACGATGACGGCGATGCCGCTGCTGATCGCGGAGGACATGGACCTCGACTGGAGCAAGGTGAAGGTCGAGCACGCGCCGCACATGCCGAAGCTCTACGGCAACCCGCTATTCGGCGGCAACATGATCGTCGGCGCCTCGCGCACCATGCGCGGCTACTACGAGATCATGCGGCTCGCCGGCCTGCAGGCGCGCGAGATCATGATTCAGAACGCCGCGCGCCACTGGCAGGTGCCCGCGTCCGAGCTGACGACGGAGCCGCACCATGTCGTGCACCGCGCCTCCGGCCGCAAGCTGAGCTACGGCGAGATCGCCGCTTTCGCGCAGGTGCCGGCGGAAATGGCGGCGGTCACGCGCGACAAGCTGAAGCCGGCCAGCCAGTTCCGGCTGATCGGCAAGGACCAGAAGAGGATCGACGGGCCGGACAAGGTGACCGGCCGCGCCCATTACGGGATCGACACCCGCCTGCCCGGGATGCTCTACGCCACGGTACTGCGCGCCCCGGTCAACGGCGAAGGGCCGGAGAGCATAGACGACGGCGCGGCGCGCAAGGTGCCGGGGGTGAAGCAGATCGTGCGCATGCCCTACGGGGTCGGCGTTGTTGCCGACAGCTACCCGGCAGCGCTGAAGGCGAGGAGGGCGCTCAAGGTATCCTGGACCAGCAAGTCGAAGGCGCGTGCCTATACGTCCGACAAGCTGCTCTCCGACTACACCCAGCGCGCGCGCAATCTCTCCGATGCCGGCGTCGTCTACGAAGCGCATGGCGACACGAAAGGGGCGATGGCGAAAGCGGCCAAGCGGCTCACTGCGGAGTACACCTCGGTCAACGTCACCCATGCCTGCATGGAGCCGACCAACTGCACCGCGCAGGTGGACGGCGACCGGATCGAGTTCTGGGCTCCGACCCAGAATCGCTTCGGCGTGTTCCTGGCGGCGATCAAGGGGCTGGGGTTCCCGCCGCAGAACGTCAAGATCAACGTGACGCTCCTTGGCGGCGGCTTCGGCCGGCGGGCGGAGAACGATTACGCGTTCGATGCGGGCTTCATCGCCAAGGCGATGCCGGGCCAGCCGATCAAGGTCATCTGGACTCGCGAGGACGACATCCAGTACACCAAGCCGCGCCCGTTGACGGTGCAGCGACTCGAGGCCGGACTCGATGCGCAAGGCAATCTTGTCGCGTTCCATCACCGCATCGTGTCGGAGTCGATCTATGCGCGATTTGCCCCGCCGGCATTCGAGAAGGCGGGGGGCAGGGACCTGCCGGTGTGCGAAGGCGCCTTCGAGCCGACCTACGCCTATCCCAACTTCGAGCTCGACTACCTGCGCGAGCAGCGCGGGATAGACGTGGCCGTGTGGCGCTCGGTCGGGGGCGGCTACACCAAGTTCGCGATCGAGACTTTCCTCGAGGAAGTCGCGGCTGCCTCCGGCAAGGATCCGGTGGACCTGCGGATGCAGCTCCTCGCCAAGGATCCGCGCGGCCAGGCGGTGATGCGCGAAGTCATGGCCATGTCGGACTGGAAGCGTCCGCGTCCGGCGGGCCGCGCGCTCGGCATCGCCTACTCCGATATCTGGGAGTCGTACATCGCGATGGTCGCGGAGGTTTCGGTGGACCGCAAGACCGGCAAGGTCAACGTGCACGAGCTGTGGAGCGCGGTGGATTGCGGCGTCGCGGTGCAGCCGAGGAACGTCGAGCTGCAGATCGAGGGCGCGGCCATCTACGGCCTCTCGGGGCTGAGGGAAAAGCTGATCTACAAGGACGGCGTGCCCCAGCAGTCCAACTACCACGACTACCCGGTGCTGCGCGGCAACGAGACGCCGAAGATCACGACCAGGGTG
>DATFVY010000333.1:0-6857 GCA_035259925.1 Burkholderiales bacterium | reverse complement strand
GAAACGACCCCGCCGCACTGCCAGCCTCCGCCTCCTCGTTGCCACCCGCAAGGGCCTGTTCCAGCTGCAGGCCGGTCCCGGCCGCCGCAAGTGGCGGCTGTCCGGGCCCGAATTCCTGGGCCATACCACCCACCACTGCGTGCTCGACCCGCGCGATCGCCGCACGCTGCTGCTGGCGGCACGCACAGGGCATCTCGGACCGACCGTCTTCCGTTCCCTCGACTTCGGCAAGACCTGGAAGGAAGCCAAACGCCCGCCCGCCTTCGCCAAGACGGAAGGCGCCGCCGACCAACGTGAGGTGGATCATGTCTTCTGGCTGACACCGGGTCACGCGTCAGAGCCTGGCGTGTGGTACGCAGGAACCTCGCCTCATGGGATATTCCGGTCCGAAGATGGCGGTGCAACCTGGGAAGGCGTGACAGGCTTCAACGACAACCCGGTGTGCAGGAAATGGGGCGGCGGCCCTCAGGACGGGACCCCCGATGGCCCCAAGATGCACTCGCTCAACGTGGACCCGCGTGACGCGCGCCATCTCTACATCGGCATGTCGAGCGGGGGCGTCTTCGAGTCGCGCGACAAGGGCAAATCCTGGCAACCGCTCAACCAGGGATGCCGCGCCGACTTCCTGCCGGATCCCTATCCCGAGTTCGGCCATGACCCACACTGCATGCGCCTGCACCCGCTCGCGCCGGACCGCCTCTACCAGCAGAATCACTGCGGAATCTACCGCATGGATCGCCCGGAAGGCCGGTGGGTGCGCATCGGCGAGGCCATGCCGAAGAAAGTCGGCGACATCGGTTTTCCCCTCGTCCTGCACCCGCGCGAGCCGGACACGCTGTGGGTGTTCCCGATGGACGGCGGCACCGTCTGGCCGCGCGTCAGCCCGGACGGCAAGCCGGCCGCCTACGTGAGCCGCAACGCCGGCAAGACGTGGCAGCGCCAGGACGGGGGACTGCCACGTGAGCAGTCCTGGTGGACCGTCAAGCGCCAGGCGATGTGTTCGGACACGGCCAAGCCGCTGGGCCTCTATTTCGGCACCACCAGTGGCGAGATCTGGGCGAGCGTGGATGAGGGGAAGCGTTTTTCGTGCATCGCGCGCCACCTGCCCGAAGTCTATGCAGTCGAGGCGGCGGAGACATGAAGGTCTACGTGCCCTCTCCGCTCGCGAGCTACACGCAGGAGGCGACCACCGTAGAAGCCACCGGCAGCACCGTCGGCGAACTGCTCGACGACCTCGACCGGCGCTACCCCGGCATCCGCTTTCGCATCGTCAGTGAGCAGGACAGGATACGGCGCCATATCAGGATCTTCGTGAATCTCGAAGAGGTCCGCAGCCTGACGGCGCCGCTGCGTCCCGCGGATGAGTTGATGATCGTGGGAGCCCTTTCGGGCGGATGAGAACCAGCCGCCAGCTGTGAGCCGCCAGCGATTACCACGTCTCTCGAAACAGGTTTATGCTGACGGCTGAAGACTGACGGCTGGCAGCTAACCGCAGCGCATGGATACCGCCGACACCCTGCTCATCGCACGGGCCCAGTTCGGGCTGAACATCGCATTTCACATCCTGTTCCCGACGATTACCATCGGGCTGGCGTGGATCCTGGTCTACCTGCGCGCCCGCTTCGCGCTGAGCGGGCAAGCCACCTGGCTCGAGAGCTACAAGCTCTGGGTAAAAGTCTTCGCGCTCACCTTCGCGATGGGCGTCGTCACCGGCATCGTGATGTCGTTCCAGTTCGGCACCAACTGGCCCGGCTTCATGAACAAGGTAGGCAACGTCGCGGGGCCGTTGCTGGCCTACGAGGTGCTGACCGCTTTCTTCCTCGAGGCGACCTTCCTTGGCGTGATGCTGTTCGGGATGAACCGCGTCCCGGGCTGGGTCCACATGACGTCGACCGTGCTGGTGGCGGTCGGCACTTCGCTGTCGGCGTTCTGGATCCTGGCGCTCAACTCCTGGATGCAGACCCCCGTGGGGCATACGGTGGTCGACGGGCAGATCGTCGCCGCCAGCTGGTGGCAGGTTATCTTCAACCCGTCCTTCCCTTACCGGTTCACGCACATGATGCTCGCCAGCGGCATCACCGCGCTCTTCGTCGTCGCGGGGCTGTCGGCGTGGCGGCTGCTCAAGGCTCCCGGCGACCCCGCTGCGCTGCGCGCCCTGCGCAGCGCCGCCGCGCTTGCCGCGGTGCTTACGCCCGTGCAGGCGTTCGTCGGGGACCTGCACGGCTTGAACACGCTCGAGCATCAGCCGGCCAAGATCGCCGCCATGGAGGCGCTGTGGAAAACCGAGCGAGGCGCGCCGCTGGTGCTCTTCGCCATACCCAACGAGGACAGGAAGCGCAACGACTACTCGATCGAGATACCGAAGGGCCTGAGCCTGATCCTCAGGCACGACACGGCCGCCGAGGTGAAGGGCCTGGAGGCCTTCGAGCATGTTCCACCGGTGGCGCCCTTGTTTTTCTCCTTCCGGCTGATGGTCGGCGTGGGCGTCCTGATGCTCGCGCTGTCATGGCTGGGCACCTGGATGATGCGCAAAGGCGCGCTGCCGCCACGCTGGCTGTTATGGACGTTCGCCGGGTTCACGTTTTCCGGCTGGATCGCGACGCTCGCCGGCTGGATGGTCACCGAGATCGGCAGGCAGCCGTGGCTCGTCACCGGGATACTGCTCACGGCGGACGCCGTAGGGGAGGCCAACGGCGTGCAGCTCGGCGCGAGCCTGACCGGCTACCTGGTGACCTACGGAATGATGCTGATTGCCTATATGGTGGTGTTGACCCATATGGCCGGCAAAGGCGGCGCACCGGCGCCCGGTCCCGCGCACGGCATGGCCTTCAAGGCGATGACATGACGTTCGACCTGCCTCTCATCTTCCTGGTGCTCATGGGAGTAGCGGTGCTTCTGTACGTCGTGCTCGACGGCTACGACCTCGGCGTCGGGATGCTGATGCCCGCGGCGAGCGCGCATGAGCAGGACGTGATGGTCTCGTCCATCGGCCCGTTCTGGGACGCGAACGAGACCTGGCTCGTTCTGGGGATCGGGTTGCTGCTGGTGGCCTTCCCTGTTGCCCACGGCGTAGTGCTCACTGCCCTGTATCTCCCGGTCGTGGTCATGCTGATAGGATTGATGCTCCGCGGCGTCGCCTTCGAATTCCGCGTGAAAGCGGAAGGTTGGCACCGCGAGCTGTGGAACTGGCTGTTCTGGCTGGGCTCCTTCGTGGCTTCCATCGCGCAGGGGCTTATGCTGGGTGCCTACATCACCGGCTTCGAGCCGGGCTTCAGCTACCTGCTGTTCTCGCTCGTGGTCGCCAGCGGGGTTTGCGGCGGCTACGTGCTGCTCGGCGCAACCTGGCTGATCTGGCGCACCGAGGGGGAGCTTCAGCGCAAAGCGACCGCGTGGGCGCACTGGGGCCTGCTGTGGGTTGCGCTGGGCGTGGCGGTCGTGAGCCTCGCAACCCCGCTCGCGAGCGAGACGGTGCGCGGCAAGTGGTTCGATTTCCCGCGCACGCTGTGGCTCATGCTGCTGCCGCTTGCGAGCGCCGCGGCGTGGTTCTGGGTCTGGCACGAGGCGACCCGCGTCGCGAAAGGAAAGGTCAAGCCCGACTGGACGCCGTTCGTGGGAGCGATCGCGATCTACGCGCTGGCGTTTCTCGGCCTCGCCTACAGCCTGTTCCCTTACGTCGTGATGGACCGGATCGACATCTGGCAGGCGGCGGCGCACCCCTCCTCACTCACCGTAGTTCTCATCGGCGCGCTGATCGTGCTGCCGTTCATCATCGGCTACACGATACTTTCCTACCGAATCTTCCGCGGCAAGGCGACGGGCAAGCTCTACGACTAGCGGGTCGTGACTGGCAGCAGTGAGCCCGTGAGCCTAGAATAATCGCGCGCTCGCGACGCCGCGCAACGGATAGAAAGAGACGAAACCACGAGGGAGGGGAGCTTATGGTTTACACGCAGCGAACGTTCTGGCCGCTGGTCATCGGCATCATCATGGTGGGCTATGCCTATCTGGTCCAGGCCGGCCATCTGGCGCCTGTCATCAAGTTTCTCAACACGGGCCGCTATGCCGGTGAAATGGTCACGCTCGGCTATGCTTTCGGCGGCGTCGCGATTGCCGCGGGCCTGTGGCACCTCATCGCGGCTCCGCGCGAGGGACACACCGATTATTATTTCTCCACCATCGCAGGCGTCATGTTCATCATGCTGGTCGCGTTCGTCGTCAAATGGGGCCTTGACCCGCTGATGGCGAACTGGGGAAGCGCTGCGCAGCCCGCGCTCGGATTCAATTTTGCCAGCGTGATGAACCTGAACTATGTAGTGATGGGCATCCTCGCCGGCATCATCGTGGTCAACGTCTTCCGGGTGCCCCACTGGGCCGAGAACGGCGTTCGCCTGTCCCGGCTGGGCCTCAAGACCGGCGTCATACTGCTGGGCGCCCTCTACAGTTTTGCCGAGCTCGCACAACTCGGGAAGCTCTCGGTGCTGCTCATTGGCGTCTTTGTTCTCGGCTCGGTCTGGCTCGTGCTGATAATCGGCGTGCGGCGCAATCTGCCCAACTCGATGACCGGCGTCCTGTCCTCCGGCGTCGGCGTGTGCGGCGTATCCGCCGCGGTGGCGGCCGCCCCTGTGGTGCAGGCGAAATCGCTCGAAATCGCCTACACCATAGGCACCGTCCTGCTGTTCGGCGTCCTGTGCATGTTCCTGTTCCCGATCGTGGGCAAGGTGCTCGGCATGGGTTACATACAGTTTGGCGCCTGGGCCGGCACCGGCATCCTCAATTCCGCGCAAGTCGCCGGCGCCGCGCTGGCATTCCAGCCCGGCGGCATCGAAACGCTGAAGGTTGCCGAGATATTCAATATCACCCGCGTGCTGTTCCTCCCGATCATCGTGGTCTGGCTGGCGATCTGGTATGTCCGGCGCGAGCAGGCGGCGCAGCGCGAAGTCCAGAAAGTAGACGCCATGCAGGTCATCATCAACAAGTTCCCGATATTCGTGCTCGGGTTCATCCTGATGTTCCTGCTGTCCTCGACCGGCATCTTCGCCCCGGCGCGCCATTACCAGGGGGCCTATTTCGACAACAGCGAGAAGGCGCTGATGAAGAAGGATCGCTCGGGCAAGGAGATCAACAACCACCTCAAGGCCGAGGAGGTCGCAACTTTGCGGAAGGAGCTCGAGAGGATCAAGCGCGAGGACCAGAAGGCCGCTCTCACGCGGCTCATCGAGAACAAGAAGGTCATGTCCGAGGACGACGACGCCATGGTGCGCGGGGTAATCAACTCGAAGGCCCTGTCGAAGGAAGGCACCGCCGTCCTGGCGAAGGCGCACCGCGTGGTCCGGCACACGGCGGCCAAGATAGCAATGTTCCGCGATCTCATTGCGTGGTTCTTCACGTTCGGCCTGGTTGGGCTGGGAATGCAGATCACCATGTCGTCGATCCGGCAGACCGGCGGCCAGCCGCTCGTCATCGGCTCCATCGTCGGGGTGATCAAGGCGGTCGGATCGCTGATCGTCATCATGTTGCTGGTTGCCGAAACCATCTAGGGCACAGGAGGAGAACATGGAAGACAAATTCGACCGCGGTTCCGCGTTGACGATATTCCCGAGCGACCGTCATGAGGACGTCATAGCCCTCGTGCTCGCATTCGCCATTGCAGCGCTGGTCTATTTCCTGGTCTGACCCGGCCGGCGCCCGGTCCGCAACCCCGGTGACCGCGCCCCGCGCGGAACCGGGGTTTTTCTTGTCATGCTGACGGCCAACCGCGTCCTGATAGCCAGCCACGGCACCCCCGGCGCCCGGGCAGCGGAGCGCGCTGCGCTCGAGCTGGTATTGCCCGCGGCCACTATCTTTCACCTCGTCGTGGTCCCCGACCTCTGGAAGGGCATGCTGGGCGACGACTGGCTCAACAACGCGTCAACACGCGCGGCCTACGGCCGCCACGTGGAGTCCCAGCTGGCGCGCGAGATCGAGGAGCACCGGCTTGCGCTCGAACGCGAAGTGCGGGCCACCGGCAGGCGTTACGAGATGAAGGCGGTGCTCGGCAAGCCCGACCAGGCGCTGATCGACTACGCCGCCGCGATTTCACCCGACCTGATCGTCATCGGCTCCCCTCGCCCGCCAGGAACACCGGGGCTGCGCTCCCGCATGCGGGTCGACAAACTGACCGGTGCGCTCGACACGCCGCTGCTGGTGATTCCGCACCCGCGATGAGCGACCCCGCTACCGTGCCCGCCGATGCGGCTTGGGTGGTGATCGAAACGCCGCTTCTCCCCGGGGACCTCGCAGCATTTTGCCGCGATATCGAGAGGCTCTACCGCATCAATCCCTATCTGGAGTTCCGCCATTGGCGCCGCATCGCGCCCGGCGCCTTCGCAGTGGCATTCCGCAACCTGAGCAATCAGCGCGAGCTCGAGCTGCGGCTCACGCTCGAGCCGGCCGCGAAGGATGATTTCACCGTTCGCTACGAGCGGGGCATCAAGCGCTGCACGCGTTTCGTGATCGAGCCCGTTGCTGCGGGCAGCCGCCTGAAGATCACCGACGAGTACGACGCGGCCCCCGGCGCGGACACCGGCGAGGTCGACCGGAGCCTGCACGCGTGGGGCGTCGCGCTCAGGGAGTACCTGCTGCGCCAGCAGCGCTGGGCATGGTGCGCACCGTGGCGCTGGTACATGCAACGGGTGTGGGTGCCAATGAAGCCTTCCGCCCGTCGCATCACCTTCATAATATTCCTGGTGACGCTCGCCGAAATCGCGCTGCTAGCGCTGGTGATGGCGATCTACTGGATCGAATACCGGCTATGAGCTGAAACGGCCGGCTTGCCCTGCGCCGCGAGCTCTCGCCGCAGCACGGTGCCGGCGGATTAC
>DATFVY010000332.1:0-15241 GCA_035259925.1 Burkholderiales bacterium | reverse complement strand
GGTGAGGACCGCCCCCATGAGGAACTGCGTGCGGCCGGCGATCATGTCTACCAGCGAAGGAGCAGTGCCCTTGTACGGGACATGCTGGGTCTCGATACCGGTGCGCTGGGAGAACAGGACCGCCGCGAGGTGCGTGCTCGTGCCCGCTCCGGACGACGCGTAGTTGAGCTGGCCGGGACGCGCCTTCCCGTAGTCCACGAATTCCTGCACGTTCTTGACCGGCAGCGAGGGGTGCACCACGAAGATCAGGCAGCCGGCGCCGATCTCCGTGATGGGAGCGAGGTCCTTGTACGGGTCATAGCCGAGCCTGGAATAAAGGCCCGGGGACAGCGCGATGGCGTTGGAGGAGTAGAGGAGGGTATGGGCGTCGGGGTTGGACCTGGCCAGGATCTCGACGGCGATGTTGCCGGCCGCGCCGGAGCGGTTGTCGACGATGACGCGCTGGTTGATCTGCCCCTGGAGCTTTTCGCTCACGATGCGCGCCACCACGTCGGTCGGCCCGCCGGCCGGGAATCCCACCAGCATGCGAATAGGGCGGCTGGGCCAGTCCTGAGCCTGGGTGATGCCGCTCGCGGCGGCGAGTGCGGCTGCGACCACTGCAACCCGGGTTCCACGCGGCATGACGGTCCTCCTCCGTTCGTTTGCCCTACTGTAGCACCGCCGATTTGAACTTGGCCGGGGGTGCTGCTACTTTCAGCGCTGCTCGATGCGAAGGACAACCACGATGCGGACGCCAACATCCGGCATCGCGCAAGCGGCGAGATCATGACCCGGCAGCGGGAAACTGAATCCGGCCCCGGCGGGTGCGCGGGCGAGTACCGGCCTGCCGCCTTCACGAGCCGGTTCGTAGAAGCCGGCGGCCTGCGCCTGCACTATCTCGACTACGGTACGGCGGGGCGGCCAGGCATGCTGTTCCTGCACGGGGGCGCGGCGCACGCGCACTGGTTCGACTTCGTGGCAGCGGGCTTCACCGACCGCTACCACGTGCTCGCGCTCGATCAGCGCGGCCACGGTGACAGCGAGTGGGTGGACCCGCCGAACTATTCCTATGCGCGCTATGCCGCGGACCTGTCGGAAATGGTCGAAAAGCTCGATCTGCGCGATTTCGTCCTCGTCGGCCATTCAATGGGCGGCACCGTCTCGCTCGAGTACGCAGCCACGTATCCCGGGCGGGTGGGCAAGCTCATCGTGGTGGACTCGACGCTGCGGATGACCGCGGAGCGCGTGGCGGCGCTACGCGACGTCGGCGGGCGGCAGGGCCGCCAATACACGACGCGGGAGCAGTTCCTCGAGGGCTTCCGGCTGAGACCGGCCGGCACCACGGCGGCGCCCGGCATCCTCCGCCACCTGGCGCAGCACAGCGCGCGCGGATTCCCCGACGGGACGTGGCGGCACAAGTTCGACCGCAACGTGTATGCCACCCGCGAGACTACGGACGGCCTGCCGCACTGGAACCGCATCCGCATCCCGGCGCTGCTGGTGAAGGCCGAGCGCAGCCCCCGCATCAGTCCCGAGGTGTTTGCCGAGGTGAAGTCGCGCTGCCCGCAGGTCGTGCTGGCCGAGGTCGCCGGGGCGGATCACCACGTCACGCTCGACAACCCCGCCGGGTTCGTGCGCGCCGTGAGGGCGTTCCTGGACAGGAGCTAGGACTTGCCCGCGCCGCGCGCCGGGTTCGGCTATAGTGGCGGCGTGGTCAACGAGAAAATTACGGTACGCGTCACCGAGACCCGCCAGACGCTCGAAGTCGTCGTCTACAGCAAGCGCGCCGAGGTGATCGAAGTCGTCATCGGCGAAGGCACGCACAGCATGAAATGCGCGCTGACCCCGACCCGCAACGGGCTCGCCTATGCCGGGACGATCATGGGACGGGAAATTGTCTACGAGCGCAGCCGGGAGCAGGTCCAGGCCGACATCGACCGCCTCAACCCGGCCGTGCGTGGACCGCGCCGGCGCTAGCGGCTAGACCGGACGGAAGCGGAAGTTCTTCTCCGCCACGTGCAGCTTCGCGTCGTCGCGCTTCGACACGCCCCAGTGGTCGGTGCGCCCCGGCGGCCACTTCCAGTCGTCCGGGCCGCCGACCTTGTAGCCGGGGCCCACGCGCTCGATCTCCGAGGTGTACTCGATCACGGCCCCGAACGGCGCGACGTAGTAGGCAAACACGTTGTTGCCCGGCCCGTGCCGGCCGGGGCCCCACACCGGCTCGACGCCCGCGTCCTTGAGGCGCCCGACGCCGCGCATCACGGCGTCGAGATCCTGCATCTCGAACGCCATGTGGTGGAGCGCGGGAAACCCGGTGCGGACGTAGGCGAGCGAATGGTGCGTGCTGTCGCAGCGGATGAAGTCCATGAACTTCGTCTGGTCGGACAGCTTGAAGCCGAGCACGCCGAGCGCGAACTTCGTGCAGGCGTCGGCGTCGCTCGCGCTGATCGGAACGTGCGTCAGGCCGATCGGCCTGTCGGCGTCCTTGACGCGCGGCGCCGGCTTCCTGTCGGTGACGAAGCGATACTTCTGCCCTTCGGGGCCGGCAATGCGGAAGCCGCTCGGGGCGCCCGGCTCATCCAGCTCCGCCGCGCTGGGCCTGACCGCCAGGCCGGCCTTGGCCGCGCGCGCGCGGATGCGCTCAAGCTCCGGCTTCGTCCCGGCAAAAGTGACCGACACGATTGCCGGGCTGGCGGCCTCCGCGATCGCCATCACGTACGGATGGTCGCTGGTGCCGCGAAGATACGTGGCCTTGCCGTTCTTGCCGGCTTCGATGAGGCCCCAGGGGCCGGCAAGAAATTCCACGGCCGCGCCGGCGCGCGGCATTTCCAGTTCCACGCTGCGTAGTCTCATGAGGGCTCGCCTCTGCGATGGCAATTAGTGCGAGAATGATACCCCTGCCGCGCGAGCGCGGCAGGGGTCCAGTCACGAGTCACCAGTCACAAGTCACGCCTCATCCAACATGAAACTGCCGGATTACACCGTTTCAGGCGAGGGAAAGGTCACCGTCTTCCTCCTGCACGGCATCTACGGCTCGAAGGAATACTGGCGGCCCCAGACCGAGCGACTGCTTGCGCGCGGCTATCGCGTGGTGGCATGGGACGCCCCGGGCTACGGCCTGTCCCGGCTGCCGGACCCGTTCTCCTTCGACGTCGTCGCGGAGGCGGGCGCGCGGCTGATCCGGTCGCTCGGCAGCGAGCGCAACGTCGTCCACGGCCACAGCATGGGCGGGCAGATCACCCCGCGCGTCCGGCTGAAGGCGCCCGACCTGGTGCACGGCATCGTGATTTCCTCGACCATTGGCTACTTTGCCAACCGCACCAAGGAAGAGCAGGAGGAATTCGTCCGCAAGCGCACCGCGCCGCCGCCGCCCGGCACCGACCCGGTGACCGCCAACAGGATCGTGGTGGACGGGATGCTGGGGCCGGCTTCGAAGGGCCCCGAGGTGGATCTCGTGCGGCAGTGGGCGTCACACACGCCGCCGGACACGGTCAAGGCGGCGGTGAAGGCCGTGCAGACCTATCCTGAAACCGAAGCCGTGTCCGGCTTTCGCGCCATAACGGTGCCCACGCTGCTCGTGGCGGGCGAGGTGGACCAGGTCGGTCATCCGGCCGGGATGGAGCGGGTGGCGAAGATGATCTCCGGATGCGCGTTCGGGGTGGTGCCCGGATCGGGTCACTACCCGTGGGCGGAGAACCCGGCCGAGTTCAACCGCCATTACTTCGGTTTCCTCGATCGCCACTTCCCAACGGGGGTGTGAGGGCTATACTGGTAGCCCGCAGCTTGCCTGTTGTTTGGAGCTTGGTGCCTGTAAGTTGATGCTTGCAGTTCGTGCACGAGAGGAGAACTGCTATGGCTCACCGTTCCATCAGATCCATCATCGAGCACAAGGAGCTCGTCACCGCCCCGGGCAGCATGACCGTAGCCGAGGCCGCGCGCCTGATGAAGGAGAAGCACCAGGGATCGGTCATGATCGTGGAGGATGGCAAGCTCGCCGGGATTTTCACCGAGCGCGACGCCCTGTACCGGGTGATCTCGGAAGGGCGCGACGCGAAGACGACGCGTCTCGCCGAGGTCATGACCCGCAACCCCAGAACCATCCATCCCGACAAGCCGTTTCCGGACGCGCTGCAGATCATGCGCGAGGGCGGTTTCAGGCACGTGCCGGTGGCGGAGAGCGGCCGGCCTCTCGGCATGATCTCCGCCCGCGACGCCCTCGGGCCTGAGCTCGAGGATTTCATCTACGAGCTGCTGCGCCAGGAGCAGGCGCAGGACGTCCTGTCCGGCTAGTCTTCGCGCCCGCAGTCGGGGCGATGGCGCATCGGCCCGTCGCGGTCTCCCGTCAGGCAGCGACCCGCGTCCGGATCGTGTTCGAGATCGAATAACACGCGCGCGGCAACCGCGGTGTCGGGAAAGTCCGAGAACACGCCGTCTATTCCCAGCTTGTAGAACTGCAGGTACTCGTTGACCGGGTTGCCGGCGTAGTCCGATACCAGGCGTCGCTGCTCGTTGCGGAAAGTCCAGGTGTGCACGACGAGCCCGTGCTGGTGCGCACGCTGGATGAGATCGGTCGGCGGCAGCAGCCTGCGCGCCGCCTCGCCGGGGCCGGGCAGGGGCGGGGTGACCGCTACGCTGCTCACGATGTAGCGCTTCCAGGGACCGATGCCGTCCGCGTAAGTCTTTATCTCCCGCAGTCCCTCGTCGGTGACGAAGAAGCCGAAGGTGCGCGCCAGCAGCACGGGGTTGCCCGACGCCGTCCAGTCGAACGGCCGGTCGAACGGCGCGGTGAAGTCGAGGCTGCCGTCGGGATTGACGTCGTTGGCGTCCACCAGCTGCACCAGCCGGACCGACGTCAGCTTGCGCAGTTCTTTCAGGTTGGACTGCTCGAAGGACTGGATGAAAACCGGGGCGCGGCGGTGGTTCCATCCCGCGCGCTCGAGCGCCGCGACCAGCCGCCTCTCCAGCGCCAGCCCGAGGCCCTTGTGATAGGTCGGGTGCTTGGTCTCGGGATAGACGCCGATCGTGCGCTCCTTTTCCTTCGACTTGCGCTTGGCCAGCTCGATGACTTCATCGAGTGTCGGGATCTCGAACTTTCCGTTGAACTGCTGCGGGCGCTCGGCGAAGTCCTGCACCGCTCGCAGGCGCTTGATCTCCGCCAGCGTGAAGTCGGAGGCGAAGAAGCCTTCCTCGGGAAAGCCATCCACCACCGCAATGCGGCGTCGCGACGCGAACTCGGGGCGGCTCGCCACGTCGGTGGTCAGGATCAGGTTCGGCTCGTGGCGCGCGATGAGGTGGCCGTCCTTGGTCGCCACCAGGTCGGGCTCGATGTAGTCCGCGCCCATTTCGATTGCCAGGGCGTAGCCTTCGAGAGTGTGGGCGGGCAGGTAGCCGTGCGCGCCGCGATGCCCGATGACCAGGGGCTTGCGCGCCTCGTCGCCGTCGCGGCCGCGGTCCGCGTGGACCGGAGACATGAAGGCCGCACAGAACGCAGCCGCCAGCAGACCACCCGCAACGGAGGTGATTTTCATTGCCCTCTCCTGACAGTGGGTTGGAAGGGCAAGACCTTAGTCAACGGCGATTACGTTCCCATGACGGTTACATCAAGCTCAGATGTCGGCAATAGGCTGAAAGGACCACGCCGCAATCAACGATTCGCATACGCGTCATGGCGAAGTAACGGGGCGTCGCTAATCTCCCGGAATTCATCGGGGAGAAGCCAAAATGCCGCAGTTGCCGGGCCGTATTGCCGCGTTGGGCGCAGCGCTGTGCATCGCAACTTTTGCGCCCGCGTCACTGCGTGCGGCGTCGCCGGACGTGGTGATCAGCCAGATCTACGGCGGCGGCGGCAACGCCGGCGCGACCCTGACGCACGACTTCATAGAGTTGTTCAACCGCGGCTCGGCGCCGGTGGATGTCTCCGGCTGGTCGGTGCAGTACGCCGCCGCGGCCGGTACGACGTGGCAGGTCACGCCGCTGCCAAGCACGGTCCTTGCGCCGGGGCAGTACCTGCTGGTGCAGGAAGCCGTGGGCGCGGGAGGCACGCAGCCGCTGCCTGCCCCGGATGCGACCGGCACCATCGCCATGTCGGCGACCGCCGGCAAGGTTGCCCTCGTTATCCACACCACGGCCTTGGCATGCGGCAGCGCTTGCGCTGGTGATCCGGCTGTCCGCGACCTGATCGGTTACGGCGGTACCGCCAGTTCCTTCGAGGGCGCGCCCGCTCCCGGCCTCTCCAATACCACGGCCGCTCTCCGCGCTGCGAACGGCTGCACCGACAGCGACAACAATTCGGCCGATTTCGCCAGCGCCGCCCCCACACCGCGCAACGGAGCCGCGACGCTCCAGGCGTGCGGCGCGCCGGTGAACCAACCGGTCATGGCAAGTTGCCCGGCGAACCTGAGCGTGTTCTTCGGCACCGCGGGGCAGGCGGCGCTCAGCGCCTTCGATGCCGACGGCATTGTCACCGCAGGCACGCTCGCCGGCGCGCCGGCGGGTATCTCCCTCGCATTCAGCCCGGCGACCGCCACCGGCGGCACGGCAGCCGGGAGCCTGGAGGTCGGGCCGGCTACTGCCCGGGGTGCCTACGACGTCCAGGTCCAGTTCTCGAACAACGATACCCCGGCGCAAACCGCGGGCTGCACGATCCGGGTCAGCATCGTCGATGCGCCGATCACCGCGCGCATCCGCGAAATCCAGGGCGCGGGGCACATTTCTCCGCTCGTCGGCCGCCCGGTCGCGGGGGTGGAGGGCATCGTCACCGCCCTGCGCTCGAACGGCTTCTACATGCAGGACCCGCTGCCGGACGCCGATCCCGCCACCTCCGAGGGCATCTTCGTGTTCACCAGCTCGGCGCCGACAGTGAGCGTCGGCGACGCGCTGCGCGTGAGCGGCACCGTGTCGGAATTCCGCGCCGGCGGCGCGAGCGGCCTCACCAACCTGACCATCACCGAGATCGTGACCCCGGTCGTGGGCCTGCTGTCGTCCGGAAACCCGCTGCCCGAACCGGTCGTGATCGGGATGGGTGGCCGCATGCCGCCAAGCCAGGTCATCAACTCGGGCAACTGCGGTGACGTCGAGCTGCCCACTTGCACGTTCGATCCGGCCAATGACGGCATCGACTTCTGGGAGAGCCTGGAGGGCATGCGCGTGCGCATCAACAACGCCCTCGCCACCGGGCCGACGAACGGCTTCGGCGAGATCTCCGTGGTCGCGGACATGGGCGTTAACGCCGGGCCGCGCACTGTGCGCGGCGGCGTGCGCATCACCGCCGGCGACTTCAACCCCGAGCGCGTGTTCCTCGACGACGGCATCCTGCCGGTGCCGGTGGTGAACCTCGGCGACTGGTTCCCGCAGGTGACGGGCGTCCTCGACTACAGCTTCGGCAACTTCAAGCTCCAGGTGACCGAACCGCTCGTCGTGATGAGCGGCGGCCTCCAGCCGGAAGTGACACGCGCGCAGGGCCCCAATCAGCTCGCGATCGCCTCGTTCAACGTGGAGAATCTCGCGCCCGGAAATCCGCCGGAGAAGTTCGCGACCCTCGCCGGCCAGATCGTGACGAACCTCCGCTCGCCGGACATCGTCGCGCTGATGGAAGTGCAGGACAACAGTGGCGCGGTCAACGATGGGGTCGTGGATGCGACCTTGACCTTCAACCGGCTCATTGCCGCGATCCAGGCTGCCGGCGGTCCCGCCTACGAGTTCCGCAGCGTCAACCCGGTGGACGGGCAGGACGGCGGCGAGCCCGGGGGCAATATCCGCGTGGGATTCCTGTTCAACCCGGCGCGCGTGGCGTTCGTGGACCGGCCGGGCGGCACGCCGACCGCGGCGACTGCGGTGGTGGCCGGCGGGGACGGCCCGCAACTCTCGTTCAGCCCCGGCCGCATCGATCCGGCGAATCCGGCGTTCAACAACAGCCGCAAGCCGCTGGCCGGAGAGTTCGTGTTCAACCGGCACCGGCTGTTCGTGATCGCGAACCACTTCAACTCGAAGGGCGGTGACCAGCCCCTGTTCGGCAGATTCCAGCCGCCAGTCCTCGTCTCGGAGGCGCAGCGGACGCAACAGGCCGGAGTGGTGCGCGATTTCGTGCGAGCCATCCTCGCCCTCGACGCCGGCGCCAAAGTGGTGGTTCTGGGCGACCTCAACGATTTTGAATTCTCCGCTCCGCTTGCAATCCTCAAGAGCGCCGGCCTGAACGATCTCGTCGAGCAGCTGCCTCCGGAGGAGCGCTACACCTACGTGTTCGAGGGCAACTCGCAGGTGCTCGACCACATACTCGTCAGCGACAGCCTCATGAGAGGGGTCGAGTACGACGTTGTGCACGTGAACTCCGAGTTCGCCGACCAGGCGAGCGATCACGAACCGGAAGTCGCGCGCCTGTTCCTGCCACGGGGCAGAGGCGATCACGACCATCGCAGCCGGCACAACGGGCACGGCAACGACGACTCGCGCGATCACGGCGACTAGCCATCGACCGCGCCGCCAGGCTTTCCCACGCACTTTGTGAAAGGAGCATGAACATGTTGAAGGGATTCCTCTGCGCTTTCATCGCCGCGGGCTTCGCGCTCACCGCGCCGCAGGCGGTCGCGGACCGGGGCCACGGACACGACCGTGCGCCCATCGTGATCGGGCACCGCGGCGCGAGCGGCTACGTCCCCGAGCACACGCTGACATCCTATTTCATCGCCATCCAGGCAGGCGCGGACTGCGTCGAGCCGGACCTCGTCATGACGAAGGACGGAGTGCTGGTGGCGCGGCACGAGAACGAGATCGGCGGCACCACCAACGTTGCGGACAAGCCGGAGTTCGCGAACCGCAGGGTCACGAAGTCGATCGATGGTGTGAGTATCACCGGCTGGTTCACCGAGGACTTTACGCTGGCCGAACTGAAGACGCTGCGCGCCAAGGAGCGCATTCCGGGAACGCGCCCGGCGAACACTCGCTTCGACGGCATGTTCGAGGTTCCCACCCTGGAGGAAGTCCTGCAGCTGGTCGAGGGCGTCAACCGCCACCGCAGGAAGCCCGTCTGCGTCTATCCCGAGACCAAGCACCCGACCTACTTCCAGGGCATCGGGCTCGCGATGGAGCGGCCGCTGGTGCGACTCCTGCACCGCTACGGCTACCGCGGCAAAAAGGCGCCGGTCTTCATCCAATCCTTCGAGGTGGCGAACCTGAAGGAGCTGTCACGGATGACCGATCTCCCGTTGGTGCAGCTGCTCAACGCCGGCGGCCGGCCGTGGGACTTCACCGTCGCCGGCGACCCGCGCACCTACGCCGACATGGCGACGCCGGCGGGCCTTGGGGAGATCGCGGGTTACGCGAGCGGCGTGGGCGTCAACACGAACCTGATGATCCCGCTCGTCACCGGAGGCTTCCTCGGGACCCCTACGACGCTCGTCGCTGACGCGCATGCGAAAGGACTGGTCGTGCACGGCTGGACCTTCCGCGCCGAGAACACCTTCCTGCCGACGGATTTCGACTCGAGCGCCGACCCGAACGCATTCGGCGATCTGGCCGGGCAGATCAAGCGCTTCCTCGCGCTGGGCATGGACGGTTTTTTCACCGACCACCCCGATATCGGGGTGCGGGCCCGCGACGAGTTCGTCGCGGACTGACGGGCTACAGCAGAGCGGCCGCGGCCCTACCGGGTCGCGGCCGGCTGTCCCGGTGGAGCGTAGTGCGCCGGGACCTCCCCGGTGAGCGACTCAAGGAAGACGACGATGCTGGAGGTCGTGGCGTCGTCCAGCGTGCGGCCGAGCTGCACGCTCGCCATGATTCTGACCGCGCGGTCGAGCCGGTCGACCGACCCGTCGTGGAAGTAGGGCGCGGTCTTCGCGACGTTGCGCAGCATGGGCACGCGGAAAACGTAGCGGTCTTCTTCCTTCTTGGTCATCGCAAAACGACCGACATCCGGCTTCCCGGAGCCGGTTTCCAGCCAGTAGTCCTTTGCCACGCCGAAGCGCTGCAGCAGCGTGCCGCCGAGCAGCGGCCCGCCGTGGCAACCTGCGCAGCCGTTTCCGATGAAGGCGCGCAGTCCCGCTTGCTGCGGCGCGGTGAGCGCCTTGTCGTCGCCAGCGAGGAAGCGATCGAACGGCGCAGGCGTGACCAGCGTCGCTTGGTACGCCTGGATCGCCCGACCGTAGTTGCGGGAGTTCAGCGGCTCGGCCTCTTCCGGATAGGCGGCGCGGAACGCCGCCAGGTAGTCGAGCTCGGCAGCCCTCTTCATGCCGGCCTCGCGCGAGGGGAAGCCCATCGAGCCGGTCAGGGAGCCTTCGGCCTGCTCGGCGCCGGTCTTGCGGTCCGACAGCCAGCGCAGGCCGGGCTGGGTCATCGAGTTGAACACCGTGGGCGAATGGCGCGAGGTCAGCGCGCCCCGGGCATCCGTCGAGAAGCGGCGGGCATCGGCGCCCCAATCGCGTGCCTCATGGCAGCTGCCGCAGGAGACCTTCCCGTTGAGCGAAAGGCGCTCGTCCCAGAACAGCGCGCGCCCCAGCTCGGTTTCTGGCGTCGGCTGGTACTTCGCGCCTTCGATCGTGCCGAACAAAGTCGCTGCCTGGCGCCGCAAGCCCTCGTCGGCCGCTGCGCCCGCCGCTACGCCGAGACTCGCGGCGAGAACCCATAGACCCAGCGTTGTTTTCTTCATCCCTCCCCTCCCACGGTGGACCGCCCCGGCGACTACTGTACCCGGATTCCCGCCTGCTTTGCCACGTCCGTCCATTTCTTCTTTTCGTTGTGGACGAACTGCCGGAATTCGGCGGGCGTCAGGGACAGCGAATCGGCCGCTTCGCCTGCCAGCAGGCTGCGCGTCGCCGGTTCCGCGAGGATGGCATTGTACTCGCGGCGCAGTTTTTCCATGATGGGGCGGGGTGTGCCGGCGGGCGCGGAGATGCCCCACCAGACGGCGACCTCGTAGCGGGGATAGCCGGACTCGGCGACGGTCGGGATGTCGGGCACCGCGCTGCTGCGCTTCGCCGCTCCGACCGCCAGCATCTGGATCTTGCCGCTGCGCACGTGCGACAGCACCTGCGTGATGGACGTGAACATGACCGGCATGTTGCCGGCCATGACGTCGATCATCGCCGGGCCGCCACCCTTGTAGGGCACGTGGACCATGTCGACGCCGGCGGTCTTCTTGAACAGCTCGCCGCCGAAATGGTTGAACCCGCCGACGCCGGTGGACGCGTAGCTGATGGCTCCCGGCTTCGCTTTTGCGCGCTGGACGAGCTCGCCCAGCGACTTTATCCCCAGCCCCGGGTAGACCACGATGGAGTTCGGCGACGACCCGATCATGGTAATCGGGTCGAAGGACTTCTCGACGTCGTAGGTGAGCGTCCGCACGGCGGCATTCATGACCCACGAGGTGGAAACGAGGATCAGGGTGTAGCCATCCGCCGGGGCGTTGGCGGCGAGCTCCGCGCCGATGATGCCGTTCGCGCCACCGCGGTTGTCGATCACCACCTGCTGGTTGACGCGCTCGGTCAGCTTCGTCCCCAGGAAGCGCCCCAGCATGTCGTTGCTGCCTCCCGGCGGGAAGGGGATGATCCAGCGGATCGGCCGTGCGGGATATTCACCGGCTTGCTGGGCGATCGAGTGGGCCGCCGGCATCAGCCCGGCGAGCAGGCTTGCGGCTGCAAGCAGCAGGTGTTTCATGGTCTCTCCTCGTGTGGTATCGGTTTGTTGTGGGAGGAATTCTAGGCCGCAATCTTGCCCGGTTCAAAATGTGGAAACCGCCGGGCGCCTGTGTTGTACTGCCCGCCCATGGCCCCGCCGTCCCGCCTTGCCGACCTGAATGCCGCCGCTGTCTGGGCGGGCTTCACGGCCTTCGTCTGGTACGCGTTCGGCGGCGTTCCGCTGCACATCGCGGTTTCCGGTCAGCTGGGGATCACCACCGCGCAGACCTCGAGCTGGATCTTCATCCTCTGGTTCAGCGGCGCCGTGGCGACGATCTGGCTGTCGCTCCAGTTCCGCCAGCCCATCCCGATCACCTGGACCATACCGGGGCTGGTCTACCTGGGAACGCTTGCGGACCGATTCACTTTCGCCGAGCTCGTGGGGGCCAACCTGGTGGCCGGCATCGCGCTGGTCGCGCTGGGCGTGGCCGGGGCCGGCCGCGCGATCATGAGATTGCTGCCGCTGCCGATCGTCATGGGCATGTTTGGCGGCAGCATCCTGGGCTACGTGCTGCGCCTGGTGTCGGCGACTGTCGAGGACCTTGCCGTGGCCGGCACCGCCGTCGCGTGCTTTCTCGCCGGCAGAGCCATCGCGAACCCGCGTGTGCCGCCGGTGGCGCTCGCGGTGGTGGGTGGCGGCATCGCGGTCGTCCTGACCGGCAAGGTCGGCTCGCAGGCGGTGGCATGGACGATGCCAGCGCTTGTCGTGCCGGAGATGAGTTTTTCCCTGGCCGCGGTCATCGGCGTCAGCTTGCCCATGGTGGTGCTGGCGATGGGGCTCGGCAATGTCCAGGGCATCGGCTTCCTGCTGGCGCAGGGGTACCGGGTGCCGGTGAATACCGTGTCGACCGCGGTCGGCGTTGCGTCCGTTGCCAATGCGTTCCTCGGCGGCCACGCGGCGACGGTCGCGCGCAACGGGGTCGCGATACTCGCGTCCAGCGAAGCCGGTCCGCTGCCCGGCCGCTACTGGGGCGCGGTGATCTCTGCCGCTCTCACGATCGCCCTGGCGCTCGCGGCCACGCCCGTGGCCTCGCTCCTCAACATCCTGCCGCAGACCTACATCTTCGCGGTGGCGGGGCTGGCGATCCTGTCGGCTTTCCAGGATTCCCTGGAAAAATCCTTCGGCGGCAAGCTGCGCTTCGGCGCGCTCGTGGGGTTCATCGTGGCGGCGACGCCTTTCGCCATCCTGGGCATCACGTCGGCCTTCTGGGCGATCATCGCCGGGGTGATGGCGTCGGCGCTGGTGGAGCGGCAGCAGCTGCTCGATTACTGGAAAGACCGTGGAGAGGGGCAGGGCTAGTGCCGTTCCAACTTTGTTCGGATGACTGAAGCATCGGCAGCCCGCCGGGCTGCAACGGCACTAGAATGGCCGGACCGGCTCCAGGAGGCGATATGCCCGAATCGAAGTGGAAGTTCCATGGCGTGCGCGTGGTGCACGCCAACGAGCTCGATATCAACACGCCGCAGACGCCCGGCATGAACCGCGCCGCCGCGATCACGCACGCGCGCGCCGGCGCGGAGAAACTGTGGGCCGGCACCGTGGTGATCCATCCGAAAGCCAAGACCGGCGCGCACCACCATGGGCCGGTGGAGAGCGTGATCTACGTGGTGAGCGGGCGGGCGCGCATGCGCTGGGGCGACAAGCTCGAGTTCGTGGCCGAAGCGGGGCCGGGCGATTTCATCTACGTGCCGCCGTACGTGCCGCACCAGGAAATCAACGCGAATGACGACGCGCCGCTGTCGTGCGTGCTGGTGAGGAGCGGCCAGGAGCCGGTGGTCGTCAACCTCGACATCCCGGTGGTCGAGAAGCCGGAGGAAGTGCATTGGGTGGACAACATTCATCCCGCTCCAGGGAGCAAATGACGATGCACACGATGCTTTGAGCGAGCGCATGGTCGGCCACCGGCAGATCGGGTTCCGCTGCGCCGCGAACGACTAGCGCGATGGTGTTCTTTCCGCGGCACCGCGTCACCCGTCTCGCCGCCACGCTGTGGCTGCTGGCGAGCGTGCTGATGCTCGCCGCCACGCTGCTGCGACCGGACATTCACGGCAGCGATCGCGCGGCGCTCATCTATCTCACGCCCCTCTACTGGCTTTCTTTCCCTCTCGGTCATCTGGGCGTGATGGCGGGGATCCGGCTGCGGGTCGAGCTCTATCTGAGCGACAACCTGGTGCCCAGCGTGTTCGCGGAGGGCCTGTTCCTCTGGACCGCTTTGACGGTGCTGGGCTACCTCCAGTGGTTCGTGCTGCTGCCGCGGGTCGCGGACGGCTGCCGCCGGCTGTCCCGTTTTCTTTTCAACCGCGACGCTGCGCGGTAAGATTTCCGCTCGAACGAAAGCGGCCGGCGGTGATCACGCCGTTCGCACAGGAGGAAGGACGTGCATCTCGCCCGGCGCATAGTCCGGCTGTCGTTGGCCTGCGTGGTCGCGGGGCTTGTCTCGGTTTCCGCCGCGTACGCGGCGGAAAAGTACCCGGCGCGGCCGGTCCGCTTCATCATCCCGTTCCCGCCGGGAGGCGGCAACGACATCCTCGGGCGTGCTTTCGCGGAACGGATGGGCGAGCGCATGGGCCAGCAGTGGGTCGTGGACAACCGCGGTGGCGCCTCCACCATCATCGCCGCGGAAATCGTTGCGCGGGCGCCGGCGGACGGCTACACGCTGCTCCTGGGAACGAACACGACCCTGTCGGTGATTCCCAGCCTGAGAGACAAGCTGCCGTACGACCCGCTCAAGGACTACGACATGATCTCGCTCATGTCTTCGTCGCCTTACCTGCTGGTGGTGCATCCTTCCTTCGAAGCGAAGTCGGTGAAGGAGCTCATCGCGCTGGCGAAGGCGAAGCCGCGGCAGATCAACTACGCTTCGCCGGGGCACGGCACGAGCAACCATCTTTCCTTCGAGCTGTTCATGTCCATGGCGGGCATCAAGCTCACGCACATTCCCTACAAGGGTACCGGACCCGCGCTGGCGGAGCTGCTCGGGGGCCAGGTGCCGCTGATGCTCGCCTCGACGGCGTCGGTGCGTCCCCTGGTGCTGTCGGGCAAGCTGCGGGCACTGGGCATTTCGACGGCGAAGCGCTCGCCCGCGATGCCCGAAGTGCCGCCCATCGCCGAATCGGGCGTGCCCGGCTACAGCAACGCGTCGTGGGTCGGCCTGATCTCGCCGCGCGGAACGCCGCCGGCGATCGTCAAGCGACTCAACGCCGAGATCAACAAGGTGATCGACGAGGGCGACCTGAAAGACAAGCTCGGGTCGCAGGGCTTCGTGCCCGATGGCAGCACGCCCCAGGAATTCGCCGCGCACGTGAAGGACGAGCTCACGCGCTTCCGCAAGCTGGTGAAGGAAGCCGGCATCAAGCCGGAATGAGGCAGTGAGGCAGTGAGGCGGTGAGGCAGTGCACCTCACTTCTTCACTACGTCACCTCATCACTGGATCTTGGCCATGCCAAGCTCGGTAAGCAGCTGCCGCGTCTCTGAATATTCCGCGTCGAGCCAGCGGCGGGTATCTGCGGCGCCGGCGTAGATGTTCTCCCAGTAGTTTTCCTGCAGCTCCTGTTTCCAGTCGCCGGTCTGCGCGAGCTTGCGGAACACGCTGTCC
>DATFVY010000331.1:0-2864 GCA_035259925.1 Burkholderiales bacterium | reverse complement strand
CGACATCGAACCGCCCCGGCGCGCTGGCGCACGCAGCGAGCAGCAGTGCGCACAGCACCGCGGCGACACGAATGACCTGGATCATGACCCCTCCCTCCGGAAAAGCAGGAATGCTAGACGGGAAAAGGTTACAGCGAGATTGCGGTCAAAGCACCTGTCCCGTAATGCGTAATGGGTAATGGGTGATGCGTCCCCCGGCAATCGCCGGAAATACTTGCCCGCTCTCGCGATCTCCCGCCCTCCCGGCTTCTACCGCTCCCGGCGTCTGCGGGTCTATCATGCAGCCGGGGAGCGTGCCGATGTCGGAGCAGGCTACGAAGGACCACGGTCATCCGGACCACCCGATGGGCGACCCGGCGGCGGCAGCGAGGGTGCTGGCCGGCCTGCGCGACTTCGACCCGGTCACCGCGCTGGACGATCTCGGCACGTATGTCGACGCCGTCAAGAAGGGCATCCCGGGTGGCGACGAACAGGTCCGCGGCGAGATCCTGTCGCTGATCCAGGAGGCGGGCGAGGCGCACGTATCTGCCGTGCTGGCGCGCTTTGTCGCGCACCCCAGGGACAGGGCGGCACGCGAGTCGGACTGGAGCACCCTCAACGACTACGTGCGGGAGCTGGCGGGCACGCTGTGCGCGTCGGCCAGGATCCTGCTCAGCAAGGCCGCGTCGACTCCTTCGCTCCAGCATGCCGGGGCGGCAGGCGCCGCAAGAGGCCTTCACACCGCGCGCACGCTGGCGAAGGTCTACCTCCTTCGTTACCTGACCGTGCCGCCGAAGCTGTGGCAGGTGGCGTACGCCGTGCATGGCGATGCGGAGAAGGCGGGTTGCGCGACAACGGCCGTGCGCATGCACGCCGCCCAGAAGACGACGACGACCGTGACCCAGGAGCTGCTGCGGATGCTGATGCTGCAGACGAGCTCGCCGGAGATGATGACGCCCGAGCAGATCGACGCCGCCGATCGCTTGATCGAGCACCTCGGCGGGGACTTCACGCTGCGCCCGCCCGGGGTCTCCGACAACCCCTTCTGCTTCGACCCGGCGAGCGACCACCCGCCGCACCGCGCGCCCGGCCAGCCGCCCGGGCCGGATAGTGCGATCCGCTATTTCGGCCCCGGCGCAGGGTACGACGCCCTGGACCGGCTCCAGCATCAGCTGGCAACGGCTTCGGCCGCGGATATGAAGGTCCTGGCCAGGGACGTTCCCCCCAACGTGCAAATCGCGGCCGTCCGACACCTGCACGAGTCCTGGGGCCGGGAGTCGCCGCATGCACCACCCGTCCACAAGCCCGCTACGGGCACCCTGCAGGTGATTCACGGCTATGGGCAGATCTGGCAGCACATTTCGCAAGTGCGATCCTCCGGCGCCACCGAGCTGGCACTGGTGGAGGAAGGCGACAGGGCGGCGGCGCCGGCCGCCCCCGAAACGTGGGCCCTGCGCGACGCCGGCGGAAACGAGCTCGGCGTGGAGGTTGCGCAGAGCTTGAGCGGCCGGGCGCGGTGCGGCGACCTGCTCGGCGTCACGCTGCAGGGCAAAAACGAGTGCTGGGTGGGCATGATCCGCTCGCTGCACGCGGAGCCGGGTCGCGGCCTGCACGTCAACATCTCGGTCATGAGCCAGCAGCCGCAGGCGGTGCAGCTGCGCCCGGTGATCAAGAAGGGTGAAGCGAACGTCGTGTCGGAGGCCGCGGCGCGGCAATTCGACTTCAAGAGCGTGAAGGCGATCATCGTGTCGGACGGCGCCGGGACGCAAAAGGCGAGCTACCTGCTCTCCCTGGCCAGCTGGGAGGAAGGCCGCGTCTACGAAGTGACGATCGGGGGAGCTACACGCTTCCTCCGCAGCCTGCACGTCGTGCGGCGCGGCGACGATTTCGTGCGCGCGGCGTTCGAGTGGGTGCAGCAGCCCTGAGCCCGGGCGATGAGGGATGAAGGATGACCGTCGCGCTCCGCGCCACAACTGCAGGTTCCGGTTTCGAGTTGCCCCCCGCCGGATTCCGACCGGACGTCAGGGAAAGGGAGCGACCTGGAACGCTCACGTGAGAAGCGTAGGGTCGTCCTTCCACGTTCATCCTGCGTCGAATCCTGTTGCCGTCACGCGAAGTGACGGTCATCCTTCAGCCTTCCGCCTTCCGCGCAATCTAGTGGTTCAAAGCCAGGCTGTCTGTCGGGAGAGTTGGACAGAAACGGGGGGACGAGACCCAGGTCACGGCGGGATGACGACTGACGGCTGAAGCCTCACCACGAAGGAAGCAGGGACACGCAGGAACGACGAAGCCTCAACCCAAGGGAAATAAGGACAAAAGGAAACAGATAGATCCCGTCACTGCGTCAGCCGGTCGACGCAGCCATGCTCGATCGCCTTCGCGCCCTGCTTGCCGGCGAGCGTTCCGAGCGGGCCGTCGACAAAGCCGCCGGTCGAGCAGCGGACCGCCACGCCGCCGTTGGCCTCCGCCGTCTGGTTCGGCCCGTCCTTGCGCGGCTCGCTCCTGAGGTGGATGCCGGAGTTGTAGAGGACCGCGATGGCATCGCCGTCATTGGCATTGATCACGTTCGCCATGACGTCGGCCTGGGCATTGCGGTGGAGAACGATGCCGCTCCCCTTGTTGTTGCTGACGGTGTTGCCGACGATCCAGGCGACCGAGCCGCGCTCGATGTTGATGCCGGGCCCGCCATTGTTGCGGACCGTGTTCGGCGACAGCGCCGGTATCCGGGGAATCCTCACCCCGATATAGGCGAGGGAAACGCCCGTGATATCGATGCCGTAGGCGCCGCTTTCCTGGATCGTGTTGTTGAGAATCCGCGCAATGCTCCCCTTGTCGATATGGATTCCCGCGCGGGCGGCCTTGAGGACGGTGTTGCCGTCGAGCTC
>DATFVY010000330.1:0-4306 GCA_035259925.1 Burkholderiales bacterium | reverse complement strand
TCGGCTTTGACGATCACGAACGGGTCGTGCTTGATGCCGTATTCCCGGTACTTCGCCCGGATGTCGTCGAGCGTCTCGGCGACGAACCCCTCGAGGCATTCCTCGCCCTTGCGCTCCTGGAAGTTGATCTTGCCGCACTTCTCGAAGTAGGGATTGATCAGCCAGGGGTCGATGCCGATGAGCTTGGCGAATTCCTCCGCCACTTCACGGTACGCCGCGAAGTGATGCGACTTGCGGCGCACGGTCCAGCCGGCGTGCAGCGGGGGCAGGACCCCCTGCTCGAGGTTCATGAGGATCTCCGGCGCGCCGGCGGACAGGTCGTTGTTGAGCAGCACCACGCACGGGTCGAACCCGTTCACCGCCACGCGGTTGCCGCGCCGCTCGAGGGGCTCGAGCTTGAGCTTCGCGCCGCTTTCGAGCTGCACCTCCGTCGCTGCCGTGATCTCGCGCAGGAGGCTGCCGATGCGGACATTGACGCCCGCGTTGCGCAGGATCGTCTGCAGTACCACCAGGCTCTGCAGATAGTGCTGGTTGCGGGTGTGGTTCTCGGGGACCAGCGCCATGCCGCGCGCGTCCGGGCAGGCCTTCTCGATCGCGCTCATCGCGGCCTGCACGCACAGCGGGTGGAACTGGGGGTTGAGGTTGTTGAAGCCGGCCGGGAACAGGTTCGTGTCCACGGGCGCGATCTTGAAGCCGCTGTTCCTGAGGTCCACCGAACAATAGAAGGGGGCTCCGCGATCCTGCCACTGGCCGCGCAGCCAATGCTCGGTGTCAGCCTGGGAGGCCAGCAGGCGGCGCTCGAGGTCGGGCAGGGGCCCGGCGAGCGCGGTGGTGAGGCGGGGAACGGTCATCGGCATCCCAGTGGGACGCCTATTGTAGCGGATGCGTTCCGCCGGACTTCCGGCTGTGCAATTCCCCGCTAACACAAGGGATTGGCCGGCGCACCCGACCAAAAAAACGGGCGCCCGCAGGCGCCCGTGAGCACTCACTTACGTGATCGGAATTACATATGGTAGGCGGTCTCGCCGTGCTCGGTGATATCGAGCCCCTCGCGCTCCACGTCCTCGGACGGACGGAGCCCGACGATCAGGTCCGCGATCTTGAAAGCGACGATCGCGACGACGCCGGTCCAGACGATCGTCAGTCCTACCGCCTGGGCCTGGACCAGGAACTGGTCCCAGATCGGGTTGGAGCCGGTCTTGCCGGTGACCCAGTCCAGAACCAGGCCGGGGCCGCCGAGGGACTGGCTGTTGAAGATGCCCGTCATCAGCGCACCCAGCGTGCCGCCGACGGCATGGACGCCAAACACGTCCAGCGCATCGTCGGCGCCCAGCCAGCGCTTCAGCTGGTTCACCGCCCACAGGCACACGAGCCCGGCGGCAATCCCGATCACGAACGCGCCGGGTATGCCTACGTTGCCCGCTGCCGGCGTGATTGCCACCAGACCCGCGACCGCTCCGGAGGCAGCGCCCAGCATCGAGGGCTTGCCCTTGAACAGCCATTCGCCGAAGGTCCACGACAGCACCGCGCAGGCGGTCGCGAGGAAGGTGTTCATGAATGCCAGCGCCGCCGAGCCGTTGGCCTCGAGCGCGGAACCCGCGTTGAAGCCGAACCAGCCGAACCACAGGAGAGAGGCGCCGATCATGGTCATGGTGAGGTTGTGGGGCGTCATCGCTTCCCTGCCGTAGCCGATGCGCTTGCCCACCAGGTAGGCGCCCACCAGCCCTGCGATGCCGGAATTGATGTGCACCACCGTGCCGCCCGCGAAGTCGAGCGCGCCCCACTGCCAGATGAGACCGGCCGCGTCGTTCGCCTTCTTCGCCGCCTCGGCCGTGGTGTAGGCATCCGGGCCCGCCCAGAACCACACCATGTGCGCGACCGGGGTGTAGCTGAAGGTGAACCACAGCACCATGAAGATCAGCACCGCCGAGAACTTCATGCGCTCGGCCACCGCGCCCAGGATCAGGCAGCAGGTGATCGCGGCGAAGGTCGCCTGGAACGCGACGAACACGAGCTCGTACAGCGGGGTGTTCTTGCTGAAGGTCGCCGCCATGGCAAATTCCCCCTTCGCGGCGTCGAAGGTCCCGCCGAGGAACAGGCGATCGAAGCCGCCGAAGTAGGCATTGCCCTCGGTGAAGGCCAGGCTGTAGCCATAGATGCACCACAGCACCACCACCAGCGAGAACGTGACGAACACTTGCATCAGCATGGACAGCATGTTCTTGCTGCGCACCAGCCCGCCATAGAACAGCGCCAGCGCCGGCACGCTCATCGCGAGCACCAGCGCCGTGGACGTGAGCATCCAGGCCGTGTCGCCCTTGTTGGGGACGGGCGGCGGCGCCTTGGCCTCTTCCTTCTTCTCTTCCTTGGCGGGGGCTTTCATGTCGGCCGCCGGTTTGTCCTGGGCGAACGCGACCAGCGGCATCGTGTTCAGGCCCAGCACGCCGAGCATCGCCAGCACGGCAACCAGTTTCGTGAAGAATCTCTTCATTGCTGTCTCCCTATAGCGCCTCCGCGCCGGTCTCGCCGGTGCGGATGCGGATGACCTGCTCGAGATCGAAGACGAAGACCTTGCCGTCGCCGATCTTGCCGGTATTGGCGGATTTCTCGATCGCCTCGATCACCTGCTCGAGCAGATCGCTCTTGATCGCAGCCTCGATCTTGACCTTGGGCAGAAAATCCACCACGTATTCGGCCCCCCTGTAGAGCTCGGTATGCCCCTTCTGCCGCCCGAACCCCTTGACCTCGGTGACGGTGATGCCGGTCACGCCGATGGCGGACAAGGCCTCACGCACTTCGTCAAGCTTGAACGGCTTGATGATTGCGGTGACGAGTTTCATGCGGTTTCCCCGTGAAAAGGGGGACCGGCCTCGCGACCGGTCCCGGTTTGCGTCGTTAGAAGGTTTTCTGGACAAACACGACGATGGCTCCATCTCCGAGTTTCGTGCCGGCTGCCGTGTAGAAATTCTCCTGGGTCGTGCTCATGCTGGTATCGCTGTAGAACGCGCCCACGGTAAAGTCCTTCGGCAGGGAATAGTTCACGCCGATCTTAAAGTCTTCGTATGAAGCGCAGGTATCGTTGTCCGTGCTGGCGCAGCCAACGGCGCCGTTACTGCCCTTGAACTTCTGGATGCCGTAGTGGCCAATCACGGTCAGCTTCGTATTCGGGATCGGATAGGTGGCGGTCAGATCCAGGTAGTAGGTTCCCTGGCTGTCGTCGACGCCGAAAGTCTTGTCCTTCAGGCTGTAGGAAAGCTTCGCGGAGAGCCACTTCCAGGTGAGCGCGCCGTACAGCTCGAGCGTATCCGCCTTATGGAAGCCGGGCGCGACGTCTCCCGGATAGTAGTAGTAGAGCAAGCCCACGTCGTAGCCGAAGTCGGACTTGCCGAAGGTGCCCTTGTAGCCGCCGTAGATATCCAGCTCCAGACTGCCGCCTGCGGAGTAGGCCCCGCTGTCGCGCAGCACACTGACGTTAGAGCCCCAAGTGCCGGCGTAGAAGCCGCCGGCGTGGGCGTAGTCGAATCCACCCTGGAGCGCCAGCTCCTCGTTGGTCTGGGTCAAGCCGCGAAATATGTACTGGCTGAACAGGCCGACGTTGCCGGTAATCGTATGTGGCGAAGCCGGCTCGGCCGCCGGCGCGAGCCCGGATCCCAGCGCGGCCGCGGTGAGCCCTGCAATCACTGTCCTTTTGAACATGGTTACCCCTTTCGTTGTTAGCGAAGTGCGACGCGCGCTTATCAGCATGGACCGTGCCAGATTATTAATCTCATAAAACCAGATACTTATTAGCACAATTTGGATTGGACATCCCTTGGGAGCACCGTTTTGGTGCGAAGCAAAGCAGGCCGCGCACCGCCTTGGTGCGCCAGTAACCGGCCAGGCACGCACGGCAGCTTGTAGGATTGCAAACCAATTCCAGGGCTCTCCCATGGCTGAGAACAGGCTCTTCGAAGAGATCGACCGCAGAATGAAGGACATCCTCGCCCGCAGCCCCGCCGCGGACCTGGAGAAGAACCTGCGGGCGCTGCTGCAATCCGCGTTCAGCCGCCTCGACCTGGTGACGCGCGAGGAGTTCGACGTCCAGCGCGAAGTGCTCGCGCGCACCCGTGCGAAGCTGGCCGAGCTCGAGGCGAAGCTGGCCGAGCTCGAGAAGCCGGGAGAGCGCGAGAGCGGGAGAGCGGGAGAGCGGTAACCCAGAAAAACAGGAACCCGGTAGTAGTCCCCCTCCCGCACTCACGCCCTACCGCCCTCACGGAACCCCAAGTCGTCCCTTTCCCGGCCTCGTTCGTTAGTAGCGAAATCATCC
>DATFVY010000329.1:0-2431 GCA_035259925.1 Burkholderiales bacterium | reverse complement strand
ACTCGCGGGGATGAGAGGTCGTGTAGCGGATGCGTTCGATGCCGGGCATTTCCGCCACGTATTCTATGAGCAGGGCGAGGTCCGCAGGCGCTGCGTCGCCGGTGGCGCCGTGGTAGGCGTTGACGTTCTGCCCGAGGAGGGTGACCTCCCTCACGCCCTGCTGCGCCAGTTCCGCGACCTCGGTCAAAACGTCGTCGAGGGAACGCGAGACTTCCTCGCCGCGGGTGTACGGCACGACGCAGAAGGAGCAGTACTTGCTGCAGCCTTCCATGACCGAGACGAAAGCACTCGCGCCCTCGACTCGCGCCGGGGGCAGGCTGTCGAACTTCTCGATCTCGGGAAACGAGATGTCCACCTGCGGCGCGCCGGTTGCGCGGCGCGCCTCGATCATCTGGGGCAGGCGGTGCAGGGTCTGCGGCCCGAAGACCAGATCCACGAAAGGAGCGCGCGCCACGATCGCCGCTCCCTCCTGGCTGGCGACGCAGCCGCCGACGCCGATCAGCAGCCGGGGGTTGGAGCGCTTGAGGTGCTTCACGCGACCCAGGTCGGTGAAGACCTTCTCCTGGGCTTTTTCGCGCACCGAGCAGGTGTTGAAGAGGATGACGTCGGCGGCCGCGGGATCCGTGGTCGGCTCCATCCCATGCGCGGCATTGAGCACGTCGGCCATCTTGGCCGAGTCGTACTCGTTCATCTGGCAGCCGAAGGTCCTGATGTACAGCCGGCTAGGCACGGGGATGGGGGCAGGTGGTCAGGCTTTGGGCTTGGGCTGCGGCTCGGGCTTGGGGGCGGGCTTCAGCCGCTGGATTTCCCCCGGCAACAGTATCCACAGGCGTGCGATGTCCCCGTTCATGTCCCGCACGAACAGCACCGGGGCGGAGTCGGGCAGGGAGCCGTGCACGATGATGCGGTTCTGCTGGTCGTAGATGCGGCCGCCGGGCGCGAGCCGCAGGATTTTCTTGTCAATCTGCAAAAGCGGCAGAGGCTGCTGGCGCTGGTCGTGCAGCTCGCCGTAGTGGCCGTCGTTGGGCAGGAAGCGTTGCAATTGGGCCTGGCTCGCTGCCGCGAACGCCAGCGCCGCGACCAGCACCCAGGCTCCACGCATCAATCCACGGTAACACGACGTAATCAAAGCCTTCAACCTGATGGACCTGGTTCGCATCACGCTGCAATTTCGAAACTGGTGGCGAGTCAGGGATTTGAACCCCGGACCAACGGATTATGATTCCGCTGCTCTAACCACTGAGCTAACTCGCCTTGAGGAGCCGGCGAGTCTAGAACCGGGGGTGCTGGTTGTCAAGTTAAGCCTCTGAATTCTTGCCGAATTCCGGTTAGCTATGCTGTGCTTGTAGCGGGCGCTTGGCGAGTGCTATGCTCGTTGCAAACCACGAATTCTTTTCCCGGATTGCGCAAATCGAGGAGATCCTTTCGGCATGGCAACCGCTCACAAAATCCTGATCCTGGGCGCATCGTACGGCTCGCTGCTGGCGGCGAAGCTGCTGTTCGCGCGCCACACGCTGAAGCTCGTGTGCCTGCCGGCGGAAGCCGAGCTCATCAACAAGGAAGGCATCCGCGTGCGGATGCCGATAAAAGGCCGGGAAGGCCTGGTCGAAATCGACTCGCGCAAGCTCCCGGGCAAGTTGTCCGCCGACGGGCCGGGCGCGATCAACCCGTCCGAATACGACCTCGTCGGTCTCGCCATGCAGGAGCCGCAGTACCGCTCCTCCGGCGTGCGCGAGCTGATGGACGCCGTGGCGAGGGCGAAGGTGCCGTGCATGTCGATCATGAACATGCCGCCGCTCACCTACCTGAAGCGCATTCCCGGGCTGAATGCCGACAGCCTGAGGGCTGCCTACACCGATCCCACCGTGTGGGACGGCTTCGATCCGAAGCTGATGACGCTGTGCAGCCCCGATCCCCAGGCCTTCCGCCCGCCAGACGAGAAGGTCAACGTGCTGCAGGTGAGGCTGCCCACCAACTTCAAGGCGGCGCGCTTCGACGCCGACAAGCACACCGCCATCCTGCGCCAGCTGGAGTCGGACATCGAGGCGGCCCGCTTCGACGACGGCGGCAAGAAGATCGAGCTGCCGGTGAAGCTCAAGGTGCACGACTCCATATTCGTGCCGCTGGCGAAATGGCCCATGCTGATTGCCGGCAACTACCGCTGCGTGACCAAGGAAGGCATCCGTCCCATCAAGGATGCTGTGCATTCGGACATCGAGGCTTCGCGCGCAGTCTACAACTGGGTGGTCAAGCTGTGCGTGTCGCTGGGGGCGTCCGAGAAGGACCTGGTGCCGTTCGAGAAATACGCGAACGCCGCGCTCTCGCTCCTGACCCCTTCCTCCGCGGCGCGGGCGTTGTTCGGCGGAGCGCCCAATATCGAGCGGGTCGACCGGCTGGTCCAGGCCGTCGCCGCGCAGAAGCGCATGCAATC
>DATFVY010000328.1:0-2121 GCA_035259925.1 Burkholderiales bacterium | reverse complement strand
GAGATCGGAAACCAGGTTGGCGCGCATCGCCGGGATATGCGGCGCCAGCCGCGGTGCCTGCGCGATCACGGTCGCGTCCACGTTGACCACTTTCAGTCCGCGCTCCTTGACCAGCCGCGCGACCTCGCGCAGGAGCCTGCGGCTGTCGATGTCCTTGAAGCGGGCATCGCTGTCGGGGAAATGCTGCCCTATGTCTCCCAGGCCGGCGGCACCCAGCAGCGCGTCGCACACGGCGTGTATCAGGACATCCGCGTCCGAGTGCCCGGCGAGTCCCTTCTCGTACGGAATCTGCACACCGCCGATGATCAGCTTGCGGCCGCTCACCAGCGCGTGGGCGTCAAAACCCTGTCCGATTCGCATATCTCAAAGCCGTCAGTTGTCAGCCGTCAGGTGTCAGTAGTCGATTACAACTTTCGCATTCCGCGGTCTTCTATCGCTTTCGCGATTTCTTCCTGCCATCGCCCTTGGAGTGTTCACGGCTCGTTCTGGCAGTTGACCTCTGGCGGCTGACGGCTGGCGGCTGGCGGCTGCGGAGGATCAGCTCGGCGAGAGCCAGATCCTCCGCAAAGGTGACCTTGATGTTGCGCGTGTCGCCCATCACCAGCCTGGGCTTCAGACCCATGCCCTCGATGGCGCGCGCCTCGTCCGTGACGACGGCGGGATCGGCCGCGCGCAGCGCCTCGATCAGCAGCCGGTAGCGGAACATCTGGGGCGTCTGGGCGAGCCACAGGTTTTCGCGCGGCTCGGTCGCCGCGACCCGCGACTCGCGATTGGCCCGCTTCAGGGTGTCCGCGGCCGGCACGGCCAGCAGTCCGCCGGTGTCATCCTCGTCGAGCTCGCCGAACAGGCGGTCGATTTCATCGCGCTCGAGGCACGGCCGCGCCGCGTCATGCACCAGCACCCAGTCCGCGGCGGCGATGACGTCGCGCGTGGCGAGCAGCCCGTTGAAGACGCTGGCGGCGCGCGTTTCGCCGCCGCAATAGAGGGGCTTGATGCGCACGCCGAAATCGCTCCAGTCGAAACGCCGGAAGCGGTCGTCGCCCTGCGCGAGCACCACGAACACCTGCTCGATGCGCGGATGCAGCGCGAGCGCGCGCAACGCATGGTGCAGCAGTGGCCGCCCGGCAATCTCCACATACTGCTTGGGAAGTCCCGCGCCGAGGCGGGCGCCGGAACCGGCGGCCGGTATCAAGGCATGGGCTCGATTCAAGTGAGTAACCTGAGGGGCAACCTGAAGGGGAAGCCTGCTGTTCTTTCAGGGATTTTATCAGCATCAGGTGTTGCATCCCGCGCATTTGAAAAACCGTCCGCCGGGCGCATAATGGCCCGGACCATGCAGCAGTCCGCACCGTTCATACGCATGCCCGCCGTGGCCGGCATGTTCTATCCCGGCGAGAGCCGCGAGCTCACGCAGAATCTCGCGCAGATGCTGGGCGCGGCCGCGCACGACGCGCCCGAGCGCGCCGTACCCAAGGCGATCATCGCGCCACACGCGGGCTACATTTACTCCGGGCCTGTCGCCGCGAGCGTCTACGCGCTGCTCGCGCCGGCACGCCGGCGCATCACGCGCGTCGTGCTGCTCGGGCCGACGCACCGCGTGGCAGTGCGCGGGCTGGCGCTGCCCGGATGCCGCGCGTTCGCGACGCCCATCGGCACGGTCGAGATCGACAAGGCCGCGATCGATGCGCTGCGCGGCCTGCCGCAGGTCGTGGTCAGCGCGCAGGCGCATGCGCTCGAGCATTCGCTGGAGGTCCACGTGCCCTTCCTGCAGACGGTGATCGAGCGATTTACGCTGGTGCCGCTCGCGGTCGGGCAGGCGAGCGCGCAGGAAGTCGCCGACGTGATCGATGCCCTGTGGGGCGGACCTGAAACGCTGATCGTGGTGAGTTCCGACCTGTCCCACTACCTTGCCTACAATGACGCCCAGGCGGTGGACCGCGCCACCGCGCAGGCCATCCTCGGGCTCGCGACCGACCTTTCTCACGAGCAGGCGTGCGGCGCGACGCCGGTGACCGGTCTCAATCACCTGGCGCGCCGGCGCGGGCTGAAGCCCGAGCTGATCGACCTGCGCAATTCCGGCGATACCGCCGGCGACAAGAACCGCGTCGTCGGCTACGGCTC
>DATFVY010000327.1:0-2148 GCA_035259925.1 Burkholderiales bacterium | reverse complement strand
GCGCGCTTCTCGTTCACGCTGTGGCAGTCCTCCTACCCGCTCGGGGCGTGGGCGGTGCGCAAGTACAAGCGCGCGTATATCGCGGTCAGCGATTTCGCCCCGGGACACGACAGCGAGGCCGCCTTCGAAAGGGCTTTCACGGAAGGCGGGGGCAAGATCATCGGCAAGGTGCGCATCCCCCTCGCGAATCCCGATTTCGTCCCCTTCATGCAGCGGGTGAAGGACGCCCAGCCCGAGGTGCTGTTCGCGTTCATGCCGGCCGGCCGCCAGGCGACCCAGATGATGAAGGCTTACGGAGACCTCGGCCTCGACAAGGCGGGCATCAAGTTCATCGGGCCGGGCGACATCACCACCGACGAGGAGCTGCCCAACATGGGCGACGTGCCGATCGGCGTCGTCACCATGCACCACTACTCGGCGGCGGCGACCCGCCCCGCCAACAAGGCATTCATTGCCGCCTGGAAGAAGGAGTACGGCGAAAAGTCCTCGCCGAGCTTCATGTCCGTGGGCCAGTGGGACGCGATGGACGCGATCTACCACGTCATCCGCGAGCAGAAAGGCAAGGTCGACCCCGACCGCACCATGGCTCTGGTCAGGAAGTACAAGAACGCAAACAGCCCGCGCGGGCCGATCTCGATCGACCCGGAGACGCGCGACATCATCCAGAACGAGTACATGCGCGAGGTGAAGAGGGTCGGCGGCCAGCTCGCCAACGTGGAGTTCGAGACCTTCCCGAGCGTGAAGGATCCCTGGAAGGAACTCAAGAAATAGCGATTGCCGATACCCGGGCCACGCAAGTGGCCCGGGTTTTGTTTGCCCGGCGTCTGCCGGGAGGCTCCTGATGGAATCGTTCCTGTCATCGCTCGTGAGCGTCGTCTTCCACGGCGCCGCCTACGGCATGATCCTTTACGTGATCTCGGTCGGCCTGTCGGTGACGATGGGGCTGATGGGCTTCGTCAACCTCGCCCACGGCGTTTTCGCCATGGCGGGCGGCTATGTCCTCATCACGGCGCTCGACCGCTTCGGCGTTCCCTACCCCATCGCCCTCGTTCTTGCGTTCCTGCTGGTCGCAGCCGGCAGCGTCGTCCTGGAGCGGCTGCTCTACTCGCGCCTTTACACGGCCGGCGAGCTCGCCCAGGTGCTCTTCACCATCGGCTTGATCTTCATCGCCGTGGCAACCGCGCGCCTGCTGTTCGGCACCATGCAGCTGCTGGTCAGCCTGCCCGACTACCTGAAGGGACATGTCGCGCTGCTCGGGCGCGACTTTCCCGCCTTCCGGGTCTTCCTCATCGCCTTCAGCGCCGTCATGGTCGGCGCGCTGTGGTTCGGAGTCGAGCGCACGCGCTGGGGGGCGATGGTGCGCGCGGCCGTGGACAACGGGCCGATGGCGCGGGCGATAGGCATCAACACGCGCCGCCTGTTCACGTTCACCTTTGCGCTGGGCAGCGGCCTCGCCGGTCTCGGCGGAGCGCTGGGCGCCGAAATCCTCACGGTCCAGCCGATCTATCCGTTCGAGCACCTGGTGTACTTCCTGATCGTGGTGGCGGTCGGCGGCCTCGGCAGCCTGCGCGGACCGTTCATCGCGGCGTTGCTGATCGGCATCACCGACACGGCCTGCAAGTACTGGGTGCCGCAGTTCGGGTCATTCTTCATCTACGTCGCGACGATCGCCATCCTGCTGTGGCGGCCGGCCGGCTTGTTTGGTGCCGCCCACAAATGATCCGACGCGGAAGCTACGCGGGAGACGCGCGCATCGGCTGGCTCGAGTGGCTGCCGTGGATGCTGGCGATCGCGGTCTTCTTCACGCTGCCCGAGTACCTGCCTCTCGGCGCGCGCATCCTGGTCTTCATCCTGTTCGCGCTGTCCCTCGACCTGATCCTCGGCTACGGCGGCATCATCACGCTGGGGCACACCGCCTTCTTCGGGCTCGGCGCCTACGTCGCCGGCATCCTCGGCGCCAAGGCCGGCGTGACCGATCCCCTGCTGCAAATGGCCGCGGCCGCCGCCGCGGCGGGCGTCCTGGGTGTCGCCACCGGCGCCGTCATCCTGCGCACGAAGGGCCTGACGCTGCTCATGCTGACCCTCGCGATCACCTCGATCCTGATGGAGATCGCGAACAAGGCGACGAACCTGACCGGCGGCGCCGAC
>DATFVY010000326.1:0-3998 GCA_035259925.1 Burkholderiales bacterium | reverse complement strand
GCCGGAAGAAGAATCCCTCGAGCGACGGCGGCCGCAGGGCGTCCCGCTCGAGCCGCGCCTGCCGGTCATCGATCCCCAGCAGGTGACGCCTCCCACCGCACTCGTGCTGCACGAGGAGATCCCCGTGCGGGACCGCTGGCGCATCGTGAAGTCGCTGGGATTGATGCCTTACAACACCCTCGATCCCTACAATCCAAACGTGCTGAAGGGCGATCTCCCGGTGCTGCAGAAATCGCTGGGCGACGACTGGTTCTTCAACCTGACCGCCGTTTCCGACACGCTGATCGAGGCGCGCAGGTTGCCGACGCCGGTAGGGGTGCAATCCACGCTCAAGCCCGGCGCGAACGGCACGTTTGGAGACGGGCGCCAGACCGTCTTCACGGAGACGGCGATCATCAGCCTCTCGCTGATCAAGGGCAACACGACGTTCCGGCCGCCAGACTGGGAGTTCCGCTTCGTCCCGGTGTTCAATTTCAACCGGGTGATGACCGAGGAAGTGCGCACGGTGAACATCAACCCCGCGCGCGGTACGGACCGCAACGACAGCTTCGTCGGAGTGCAGGAGCTGTTCGTCGACAAGCACCTGCGCGACGTATCGGTGCGCTACGACTTCGACAGCGTACGCATCGGCATCCAGCCGTTCAGCGCCGACTTCCGGGGCTTCCTGTTCCTCGACCAGCCGTTCGGCGTGCGCTTTTTCGGGACGCGCGACAACAACCGCTGGCAGTACAACGCGGCGTGGTTCCGCCGGCTCGAGAAGGACACCAACAGCGGGTTTAACGATATCACCGAGCCCGCCCGCGCCGACGACGTGTACGTCTTCAACCTTTACCGGCAGGACTGGCCGGTGCTTGGCCATACGGCGCAAGGTATTGTCCTCTACAACCGCAACCGCGAGGGTGACGAAGGCCAGTTCTATAACGCCAACGGATTTCTCGAGCGGCCGGCGGTGTTCGGCTCGGGACGCCCCCGCAACTACGACGTGACCTACCTCGGGGTGAACGGCGACGGCCATTTCGGACGCTGGAACCTCACCACCTCCGCCTACTACGCGCTGGGCAACGACGAGCGCGGCGCGCTCTCCGGCCAGCCCGAAAGCATTGGCGCTTTTTTTGGCGCGTTCGAGCTGTCACGCGACTTCGACTGGATCAGGCTGCGGCTGAGCGGCGCCTGGGCGTCCGGCGACAAGAACCCGTTCGACGACAAGGCGGGCGGCTTCGACGCCGTGCTGGAGAATCCCCTGTTTGCGGGAGCCGACACCAGTTACTGGATCCGGCAGGCGGTGCCCTTCATCGGCGGGGGCGGCGTCACGCTCTCCATCCGCAACGGCATGCTCGCTTCGCTGCGCAGCTCGCGCGAGCATGGCCAGTCCAATTTCACCAATCCCGGTCTGCACCTGCTGGGCATCGGCGCAGACTTCGACATCAGCCCGCGCACACGCTTGATCGGCAACGTCAATTACCTCGAGTTCGACAACCTTTCGTCACTGGCAACGCTGCGCAACCAGACGCTCACCAGCTCGAAAATCGGCGTCGACGTGTCGGCCGGCATACAGTATCGTCCGTTCTTCACGCAAAACATCGTCATCAACGCATCGGTGGCCGCGCTGCTTCCCGGCAAGGGCCTGCGCGAGCTCTACGGAGATGCGGTAGACGGGACGCAGTACTCGGCGCTGCTCAACCTGCTGCTTACATTCTGATGCGCGCATACGCCCTCACGCTCGCGATCTGCGGCCTGCTGCTCCAGCCTGCCTTGGCCGCGGATGCGCCGGCTCCCGCATCGCAGACGCTGCGCGAGGCCGCCGCCAAGTCTCAGGGCTGCGCGACCTGTCATACCACGACCGAGCGCGCCAACATGCATGCCGCGGAGACGGTCGTACTGGGCTGCACCGACTGCCACGGCGGCAGCGCGCGAATCGAGAAGCCGGCCAACGCCAGCATGCGGGGGGAGGGCGAGCAGGCATACCACGCGGCGAAAGAGCGCGCCCACGTCGCGCCGCGTTATCCCCGGGAATGGCGGGCGGGGTCGGTCAATCGGGAGCGCACTTACACGCTCCTCAACCGCGAACGTCCCGAGTTCGTGCGCTTCATCAATCCGGCGGACTACCGGGTCGCGCGCGAGGCCTGCGGCGCCTGTCATCTGCCCATCATCCAGGCCGCGGAGCGCAGCCTGATGGCGACCGGCGCCATGTTGTGGAACGGCGCGGCCTACAACAACGGCATCCTGCCGTTCAAACGGGGCGTGCTGGGTGAAGCCTACACGCGCGACGGCGCTCCCGCGCAGATCAAGAACCCGGTCGAGCCCAGCGATTGGATGACGGTAAAGGGGATACTGTCCCGCTTGTGGCCGCTGCCCGCCTGGGAGACGGTGGCTCCCGCCGATATCTTCCGCGTATTCGAGCGCGGCGGCCGCGTCATCAGCAGCCAGTTTCCAGAAGTCGGATTGCCGAACAGCGCCGGTCGCCTGCAGCTGCTCGACGAGCCGGGCCGGCCCGACATCCGGGCGTCGAACCGCGGGCCTGGCACCGGCTCGCGCATCGCGGTGCCGCTCATCAACCTGACCAAGACCCGCCTCAACGACCCCATGATGTGGTTCATGGGCACCAACGATCAGCCCGGCGATTACCGCTCGTCGGGCTGCGCGGGATGTCATGTCGTGTACGCCAATGACCGCGATCCGCGCCATTCCGGCGCCTACGCAAAGTACGGCCACGAAGGCCGCAGCATTACCACGGATCCGACCGTCTCCAAGACCGAGTCGGGCCACCCGCTCAGGCATGAGTTCACGCGCGCTATCCCGTCGGCACAGTGCATGACCTGCCACATGCACCAGCCCAACGTGTTCGTGAACAGCTTCTACGGCTATACGATGTGGGACTACGAGGCTGACGCGCCGGCGATGTGGCCGGAAAAGCAACGCTATCCAAACGATGCCGAGCGGCGCCGCATCCTCGATCGCAATCCCGAGGGTGCGGCGGTGATCGGCAAGTGGGGCGATCCCCAGTTTCTGAAGGACGTGTCCACCCTGAATCCCGGGCTCAAGGACACCCAGTTCGCCGACTACCACGGCCACGGTTGGAACTTCCGGGCCATATTCAAGCGCGACCGCAAGGGCGTGCTGCTCGACAAGGACGGCGCGCCGGTGGCGAACGACGATCCGCAGAAGTTCAAGAAGGCGGTGCACCTGAGCTCGGTCCACCTCGACGTCGGCATGCATTGCGTGGACTGCCATTTCTCGCAGGACTCGCACGGTAACGGCCACATCTACGGGGAGGTCGCCGCGGCGATCGAAATCGAATGCGCCGATTGCCACGGCACGGCGAGTCGCTATCCGACGCTGTTCACGTCCGGTCCGGCCGCGCGGCCGGGCGGCATGGATCTCGGACTGCTGCGCACGCCCGATGGCCGGCGGCGCTTCGAATGGCGCGGCGGCAGCCTCTACCAGCGCTCGGCGCTCGATCCCAAGCTCGAATGGCGGATGTCGCTGGTCAAGGACACCGTGACCCGCGGGCACCCGCAGTACAACGCCAAGGCAGCAAGAGCCAAGCTCGTCGCACGCGGCAGCTACGACGGCTACGCGCAAACCTGGGGAACGCAAGTCCCGACCGGGGAGCGGGCGCACGGCGAGGACAGCATGGCCTGCTATACCTGCCACGTCTCGTGGACGACGAGCTGCTCGGGCTGCCACCTCCCGATCGAGGCCAACTGGAAAACCGACCGGCTGCACTTCGAGGGCCGGCCGACGCGCAATTACGCCACCTACAACCCGCAGGTCGTGCGCGACGATGTCTTCCAGCTCGGCCGCCACAGCTCGGTCAAGAACAACCGCATCGCACCCGTACGGTCATCGTCGGCGCTGGTGTTGTCCTCCACCAACGCCAATCGCGAGCGCATCTACGTCCAGCAGCCGCCCACGGCGGCGAGCGGCTTCTCCAGCCAGGCGTTCGCGCCTCACTATCCGCACACGGAGCGCAAGACCGAGACCAAGACCTGCAGCGA
>DATFVY010000325.1:0-4984 GCA_035259925.1 Burkholderiales bacterium | reverse complement strand
GCCTGGCTGAAGGAGATGAAGGCCAAGGGCCATGAGTTCCGGGCGGAGCAGGTGGATGTCACGGATTTCGATGCCTGCCAGAAAGCGGTGGCGAAAATACAGTCCGCTGTCGGCGCCATCGATATCCTGGTGAACAACGCGGGCATCACGCGCGACGCGAGCTTCCGGAAGATGGGACGGCCCGACTGGGACGCCGTCCTGCGCACCAACCTCGACAGCGTGTTCAACATGAGCAAGCCCGTGTGCGACGGCATGGTGGACCGCGGCTGGGGGCGCATCATCAATGTTTCCTCGATCAACGGGCAGAAAGGAGCGTTCGGCCAGACCAACTATTCGGCCGCCAAGGCCGGCATGCACGGATTCACCAAGGCCCTGGCGCTGGAGGTCGCGCGCAAGGGCGTGACGGTCAACACCATCTCGCCCGGCTACGTCGCGACCAAGATGGTGCTCGCCGTGCCGAAGGACGTTCTCGACTCCAAGATCATTCCCCAGATTCCGGTGGGCCGTTTGGGCAAGCCCGAGGAAATCGCCGCGCTGGTCGTCTACCTGTGCTCCGACGATGCGGCGTTCGTCACCGGCGCCAACATCGCAATCAACGGCGGCCAGCACATGCAGTAGGGGGCGGGCCCGCATGGTGCGCAGCAATGCCTCCCTGCATTGCTGATTTCACGATATTTTTCAACCCTTTATCTTGCAATGCCGCAAGCGTGGTGGAATAATGGCGAACCTGCCGCAGGGCAGCCAACCATGACGCAGTCGCCGCGCATCATCAAGAAGTACCCGAACCGCCGGCTCTACGACACCGAGACCAGCAGCTACATCACGCTGACGGATGTCAAGAAGCTGGTGCTGGAACAGGTCGACTTCAAGGTCGAGGACGCGAAGACCCGCGAGGACCTGACGCGCAGCATCCTGCTGCAGATCATCCTGGACGAGGAAACCGCCGGCGCCCCGATGTTTTCCAGCGACATGCTGTCGCAAATCATCCGCTTCTACGGCAATGCCATGCAGGGGATGATGGGCAGCTATCTGGAGAAGAACATCCACACCTTCATCGAGATCCAGAAAAGGCTGCAGGACCAGTCGCGGCAGGTCTACGGCGAGAACCCGATGCTCAACGCCGATGCCTGGAGCGAGTTCATCAAGATGCAGGGGCCGGCGATCCAGGGCCTGATGGGCCGCTATCTCGAGCAGAGCGCCAACGCCTTCATGGAAATGCAACAGCAGTTGCAGCAGCAGACGCGCAATCTCTTCGGCAATTTCCCCTTCCCCAACTTCTCAGCTAGCAGCCCCCGCCCGACGAACGATGCCAAGCCGGGGTCGCATGACAGCGGCAAGAACGAAGGCGGCGAAGGCAAGTCCTGAGCGGCCGGCGCGGCCGCGCGGTTCCCGGGTGGCCCCCAAGGTCGGGTTCGTGTCGCTGGGGTGCCCCAAGGCCCTGGTGGACTCCGAGCGCATCCTCACGCAGCTGCGCGCCGAAGGCTATCTCATCTCGCCCAGCTACGAGGAATCGGATCTCGTCGTCGTCAATACCTGCGGGTTCATCGACAGCGCGATCGACGAGTCGCTCGGCGCGATCGGCGAGGCATTGGCCGCGAACGGCAAGGTCGTGGTGACCGGCTGCCTCGGCGCGAAGGGCGACATCGTCAAGCGCACGCACCCCGGCGTGCTCGCGGTGACCGGCCCGCACGCGACCGAGGAGGTCATGCGCGCGGTCCATACCCACCTGCCGCAGCCGCACGATCCCTACACCAGCCTGGTCCCGGCGCAGGGGATCAAGCTCACGCCGGCGCATTACGCCTATCTCAAGATCGCCGAGGGCTGCAATCACCGCTGCACGTTCTGCATCATTCCCTCGATGCGCGGCGACCTCGTCAGTCGGCCTATCGGCGAAGTGATGCAGGAGGCGGAGAACCTGGTGAAAGCCGGCGTGCGCGAGCTGCTGGTGATTTCGCAGGACACCAGCGCTTACGGCGTTGACGTGAAGTACCGCACCGGCTTCTGGCGCGGCCGGCCGCTCAAGACGCGCATGACCGAGCTCGTGCGCGCGCTGGGCGAGCTGGGGGCGTGGGTGCGGCTGCATTACGTCTACCCCTACCCGCATGTGGACGAAGTGGTGCCGCTGATGGCCGAGGGCAAGGTCCTGCCCTATCTCGACGTGCCGTTCCAGCACGCCAGCCCGCGCATCCTCAAGCTCATGAAGCGGCCGGCGAGCGCCGAGAACAATCTCGCCCGCATCCGCCGCTGGCGCGACATCTGCCCCGACATCACGATCCGCAGCACGTTCATCGTGGGATTCCCCGGCGAGACCGAGGCCGAGTTCGAGGAGCTGCTGTCGTTTCTCGAGGAAGCCCGGCTCGACCGCGTGGGCTGCTTCGCCTATTCGCCGGTCGAGGGCGCGGCCGCCAACGCGCTGCCCGGACACGTTCCGGAAGAAGTGAAAGAAGCGCGCCGCGCCCGCTTCATGCAGCTCCAGGAAAGGATCAGCGCGCAGCGGTTGCAGGCCAAAGTCGGGAAAACGCTGACCGTGCTGGTGGACGAAGTCGGCGCGGGAGAAGCAGTCGCGCGCAGCGCCGCCGACGCGCCCGAGATCGACGGCGTCGTCCGCGTCACGCCGGCCCGCGACCTCAAGGTCGGTGAATTCGCCAAAGTGAGAGTCACGCGCGCGGAAGCCCACGATCTCCAGGCCGAAGTCGCCTGACATGCACCGGTTGCGAGAGTGGGCGCGGCGGCTGAAAACCGAGCTGGTCGCGCTGTGGTTCGCCACGCGCCACGCGCGCACACCCTTCCTGGCCAAGGCCCTCGCGGTGGCGGTCGTCGCCTACGCATTCAGCCCGATCGACCTCATTCCCGACTTCATCCCCGTCCTCGGCTACCTGGACGATGTCATTCTGTTGCCGATCGGCATCTGGCTCGTGCTCAAGCTGATTCCCGCGGACGTGATGCTCGATTGCCGCGACCAGGCCGCACGGTGGCTCGCCGACCGGCAGCCGCGACCGCGCAGCTACGCCGCCGCCGCGCTCATCATCGTGATCTGGCTGGCGGCGCTGTGGCTGGCGTGGCGCTGGACCGAGTCCTGGCTGGCGTATTGAAGAACGTCGCGGCCTCGGCCGCATTCCGCGTGAAGCGCATCGGCGGCAGGCTTTGCAAGATGCGCCGACCGTAGCCGCGGCTCATGAGCCGCGGATCGCACAGCATCAATACGCCGCGGTCGGATTCGTCGCGGATCAACCGCCCCGCGCCCTGCTTGAGAGTGATGACGGCTTCCGGCAGCTGGCACTCGAGGAAGGCGTTGCGCCCTTCCCGGTTCACCTTGTCGATGCGCGCTGCCAGCACCGGGTCGTCCGGCGGCGCGAACGGGAGCTTGTCGATCACCACCAGCGAAAGCGCCTCGCCTTTGACGTCCACGCCGTGCCAGAACGAGTGGCTGCCGACCAGCACCGCATTGCCGAGCTCGCGAAAACGCACCAGCATGTCGGAGCGGGAGCCCTCGCCCTGAAGCAGCAGCGGATAGTCGAGGCCCCGCCGCCGGAAGGCCTCTTCCAGCGCCCCGTATCCCCGGCGCATCGCGCGCAGGCTCGTAAACAGCACGAATGCTCCGCCCTGTGCGGCCTCGATCAGCGGCAAGGCGGCCGCCACCACCGCATCCGTGTGCTCCGGGGTGTTGGGATCGGGCAGGCCTTGCGGCAGGTAGAGGAGGCCCTGATGCGGGAAATCGAAGGGACTGTCCCAGCTCGCGGTGCGTGCGCGCTCGAGGCCCAGCGCGCCGCAGTAATGAGTGAAACCGCCACCGACGGACAGGGTGGCGGAGGTGAAGATCCAGGCTTGCGCGCCCTCCTCGATGCGCTTGCGGAAAACCTCCGCGACCGACAGCGGCGTCGAGTTGAGGTGCAGCGCGTGGCTGAAGAGCTCCGCCCAACGGACGCGATCCTCGCCCGCCCCGCTCCGCCACCGTTCCAGCTGCTCCGCCAGCCCGAGCGCGCGCTGCCAGCACAGCTTGAGCCCTTCGCTGCGCTCGGCCTGGGTTTTCAGGGCGGCCGCGAGACCGTCGAGCTTGTCGAGCACCCTCGCCAGGGCATCCGCGAAATCCGGCCGATCTTCCAGCGCGCGAAAGGTCAGCCGCCCGCTCTCCTCGGCAAAGACCACTCGCAGGTCGCGCGCCGCCTTGTCGAGCGCCTGCGCCGCATCCGGCAATGGCACGTATTCCTTCGCCGCAGCCACTCCCTCCAGCCGCGCTTCGCGCGCGAGCCCCGTCAGCTGCGAGGTCGAGACGCTGTCCCCGAAGAACAGCGTGGCCGTCTCGGGTAGCTGGTGCGCCTCGTCGAAGACCACCGTGTTACAGGCCGGCAGGAGCTCCGCGACCCCCTCGTCGCGCAGCACGAGATCGGCAAAGAACAGGTGATGATTGACCACCACCACATCGGCTGCCAGCGCCTGACGGCGCGCCTCCATCACGAAGCACTTGTCGTAGTGGCCGCACTGCGAGCCCAGGCAGTTGTCGCGGGTGGACGTGGCGTACGACCAGGCGGCCGCGCGCTCCGGCACCGTCGGACAGTCGGCCTTGTCGCCCGTGGTCGTGGTACGGGCGAAGCGCGCGATCTCGCCGAGATAACGCACATCGTCCCGCGACGGCAACCGGCCGTCTTCCAATGCGCGCTCCAGATGATGGTGGCAGACATAGTTGGCGCGTCCCTTGAGCAGCGCCACGGTGACCGGGACCTTGAGCGCGCGGCGAACCGTCGGTATGTCGCGGTCGAAGAGCTGGTCCTGCAAGGTCTTGGTGCCGGTCGAGATGATGACCTTGCCGCCCGACAGCAGCGCCGGCACGAGGTAGGCGAAGGTTTTGCCGGTGCCGGTCCCGGCCTCGGCGACAAGCACGCTGCGCGCGGCGATCGTGTCCCCCACCGCCTGCGCCATCTCGAGCTGGAACGGGCGCGCGCGGAAATCCTTTATCGTCCGTGCCAGCGGACCTGCGGTGGAGAAA